>JAMOSA010000166.1 GCA_027063325.1 Campylobacteraceae bacterium | reverse complement strand
ACAGATTGAAGCAGTAGAGTCAAGAAATACCATTTTTTCGTCATTTTTATCCCTGTTTTAATGAATTTATAATATAATGGGGCTTCAACGCTAATATAATAAAGGATATGTAATGACAAAGGCAGAATTTGTTGAATTGGTAAAGCAAAAAGGTGGTTACAGCAGTAAAGCAGAAGCAGAGAAGGCTATTAATGCTTTTACAAGTGCAGTTACTGAAGCTTTGGTAAATAAAAAGAGAGTTCAACTTATAGGATTTGGTACATTTGAACCTGTTGAAGTGGCAGAAAAGAGAGGTAAAATACCAGGAACTGATAAAGAGTATGTTAAACCTGCTCACACTACACCAAAATTTAAAGCTGGTAAATCTCTGAAAGATGCTGTAGCTAATATAAAATAACTACTCTAAAGAGAGAGCATGTGGGAGTGCCTCTCTCTTTTATTAAACCCATTTCTTATCTCTGTATTTATACTACTTTTTTAGTTTTTGAAATCTATTCTGGTAGAGGATTATCTATACTAAATATATATTTTCCATTTTCTATCTTTATATCTAGTGGTACAAAGTTTTTTTCAAACATATCATATCCTTCTTTTAGATTTAACCAAAAACTGTACCAATGGTGATCTCTAAAGTTATTCATATTCTCTTCACTCATCAAAAAAGGATATATATATACAGGTACTTCACTCTCTCCATTTTCAAGTGCCGAATCTACCAAGTCATAAATTTCACCAATTTTGGCATCTGTCATTGCAAAAGAGCCTGTTGATTCACATCCTCCATATATCTTTATTCCACTGCCAGTTCTGTTATGCTCCCTATCATACTCATTTGGATAGCCTATATCCATAGAGAGTAGATATTGGCTGTTTGGATCAAGACCCTCTTTTTTGATAGCATAGTACCCTTCTGGGGATTGCTCATCATCTGCTGTGAGCTTGGGACCAAATACACCAGAGTATTTACATATATTATAGTTGATTAGGTGATAGTATCTATCAATAACCTTCATCCAGACTTCTAGTCTGTTTTCACTTTTAAATATTCTAAACAGTACAGGATAACCAAGCTCTCCCCCAATTGCTTCAAGTTGATCATTTAAGTTTGCTATGGGTGGTGATGGAGTATCATTTGGAATACTCTTTTTTTGAGGATGTGCAGTAGGCCACTCTATATCCCACTGCTCTTGGGTATCATACTCTCCTATATCTCCATTATCATCATTTTTAGTACTGTTTTGAGTATTTTTTTGGAAATTGTTTTGAATATGTTTTGAAGTATTTATATCTATTTTACCTTTTTTAACAGTAGGCAGAGTATGTTTTGGTTTCTTTGAATTATCTGTTTTCTTTTTTAGATTAATATTAATAATATCCTTTTTTGGTTTTGGAGGTACAACTTCTCCTCCTTCTGCATACTCCATATAGAAATCTTTTTTGCTTCTGTCTATCGCTTTTGTGTATCTGTTTGGTTTGGTAAATATAGTCTCTTTCTCTTTTGAATTTTTTTCCTTTGGCAGATGAATACTTTTAATATCTTCTGGCTTATTTTGAATGTTTGGAGTATATATGGTATCACTTACTCTGTTACTCTTTATATTCTCTTTGATTACTCTATCCACTACAGGTGAGGATATACTAAACCACATATACAACAGATAAAACATCAGTGCAATGAGAATAGCAGATATGATACCAACTAGTTTATACACCTACCTTTACCCCCCTTGCACCCAATAGTTGTATTGCTCAATTTATATACAAAGCAAAATTATAGTAATATTGTGTAATCTTAGCAAGTTTATAGTTAATAAAAGGGTCTTAATAGAGTGTCAAAGTCAATAATAGCTATCTTAATTGGGTGTTGCATTGT
>JAMOSA010000165.1 GCA_027063325.1 Campylobacteraceae bacterium | reverse complement strand
AGCCTAATAGATGTTAGCTGTAAATAAAAAAATACTCTTTATGGGTTAATATCAATTAGTATTACAATAAATTATTGAAAATTTATTATAAGGGTGTAAATATTTAAAAGTGGTGAAAATATGGGTTGTATTATGCAAACAATATAAAAGTGTGGATATGAAGATTGCCAAAAAGTGGTGGGTCCTCCGAGACTCGAACTCGGGACCGCCCGGTTATGAGCCGGGAGCTCTAACCAACTGAGCTAAAGACCCTACAATTAAGTAGTGCGTTTACTTTTACGACGATATTTATCCTCTTTTGGATTAATAGCTGATGCTTTTTCCATCATCGTTATTTTTGTATCGGCATTATACAGAAAAAATCTTTTAAATGCAACCAAATTTAGCAAAATTCCAAAAAAAACTGCAAAAATAATAAAAGATGTACCACCATGACTAAACATTGGGAGTGGAACACCCACTACAGGAGCCATACCTATAATCATATACATATTTACATTCATATATATAAAGATCAAAAATGCAATTCCAACAGCCACTGTTTTTATCAAATAATCTTGAGAGTATATTTTTGCTAGTATCAATAGATGAATTATTAGCAGTATATAAAGAATAATTACAAGAAGCATCCCTTTGAATCCAAATCTCTCTCCAAGATATGCAAATATAAAATCACTTGAAGCAATCGGTAAAAATTTCAATTGGGTTTGAGTGGCATCTTCTTTCTCTTTTCCCTCCAAACCTCCTGAACCTATGGCAATTAGAGCCTGTTGTACATGGTAGCTGGGCTTTCCTAAAAAGTCCGATATTCTCTTTTTTTGATAATCATGAAGATTATTATATAAAACTGGTGCAGATATTGCCAAAACTATAGCTATAGTTATCCATACCCTCCATTTTACTCCTATATAAAATAGAGTTCCAAATCCAGTAATTAAAAGTACCAAAGCTGTACCCAAATCAGGCTCTTTTGCAATGAGAATAAATGGAATCAATATAATAAGTGAGAGCTTAAAGAAATCTATAAATCCATAACCCTCTTTTGGAGGAGGGTTTTTGTGTACTATAAAAGCAAGCATCAAAATAACACTAATTTTTATAAACTCACTAGGTTGTACTGTAAGACCAATACCTGGAATTTCTATCCATCTCCTTGCACCAAGTATTTTTTTACCTACTAAATCGACAGCTAAGAGCAATAGTAGATTAAAAAAATAACTAATTGGTGCAAACCACCATATAATTTTTTGCCAAGGTATGAGTACTGCTACTGTAAATCCCAAAGCTCCAACAGTATAGTATATCATCTGCTTTTGAAATAGTTGAGGGTTTATTTCTCTAACTAGTATGGATGAAATGATCAAAATAGGTATTATTTGAATAATTAGTAGATAGTCTATCTTTTTGGGTAGTGTAGTAAAATAATCACCTATCTCTTTCCAATCTATATCCATACCGTACCTTAAAAGAGTGTTTGATGTAATTATAACAGAAGTTATATATTGTAGATGTATGAGAGGTTAATAGGAGTTGGGGCAGATTGCCCCTTGAATATATTATGACAAAATATCTTCTATTGTAATATAGTTACCGACTCTTCCTGTCATTTGCTCTACATCTGTATTTACAGGCAGTGTCTTTTTACCTGGTCTCCAACCAGCAGGACATACCTCACCAGTTTTATATGCATGTTGATGAGCTCTGATTTGTCTGATAAACTCCTCTACACTTCTACCAACTGGTGGAGCCTGTACCTCCTGGGCTACAACTACACCATCTGGATTTATCAAAAATCTACCTCTTAGAGCAATTCCCTCACCCTCTATCATTACACCAAATTTTCTTGTAACCTCACCTGTTGGATCTGCACCAAT
>JAMOSA010000164.1 GCA_027063325.1 Campylobacteraceae bacterium | reverse complement strand
ATTGGTATCTTGATACTCATCTACCAACACCTCATCATACTCTATAGTGTTGTGTTTTAGATACTCTTTTGTTTTTAGAAGCAAATCATTAAAAGATAAAAATCCATACTCATCTTTTACAGCTTCATACTCCAAAACTATATCCATATATGCATCCATCAACAGTTCATGCTCTGGATACTTTTGTAAAAACCACTCATCAAAACTATCAACAGATGCATTTTGATACAAATTATACAAATCATAAAGCCAAGATGCTGAAAATGGCTCAATATCCAAATTCATTCTATTAAAGTGTCTCTTTTCATATATGCTTCGAAACAGAGTCTTTAGCTCTCCTGGTTGTTTTAATGCCAGATTTGGATATATCTCTTTGAGTTTACGATAACATACTGCATGAAATGTACCTGCTTCTATCTTGGAGGTTACAGATGCAGGAAAATATCTGCCAAGTCTTGCTATCATCTCTCCTGAAGCTTTGTTTGTAAATGTAAGAAGAAGAATTTTTGAAGGATCAATACCAGCTTTTAGCAAATAGGCAATCCTGCCGACGATAGTCGAAGTTTTGCCTGTACCTGCACTGGCTATAATCAAATTATAACCAGCACTAGCTGTAGCAGCTTCATACTGCTCTTTGTTTAGAGTAGTTAGTGGCATTATGCTCTAACTATTTGTGTCCAAGTATATAGTATGTATTTTTACCGTCAACTTTTTGTAACTCTACTTTATACTTATCTGCCCAATGTTGTACATACTCATTAAATGCATCAATCTCCTCTTTCTCTGTTGCATGAGATTTTACTTTAAGTACATCTTTTGAGTTTGACAAAGCTACAACACCATCAAATCTCTTTACTTCATCAATCAGAGTAAAGATATGCTTGGAAAATTTATCAAATCCTGGAGTACTATCCATAATAGCTTTTATCTGCTTTAGTGTCGCATCATTTACTGTATATCCCATCTGTATCAACAAGTTATCAGGGGTTACTTCTATACTCATAATCACCTCTTATTAGATTTTTTTGCAAAAAGATTGTATCCAAAACTGTTTAAAAATTTATATACCATTCTCAATTCGAGTTAATAGGTTTTTATAATGCTCCATATTTTGAAAAGCTTTCTCATATCTCCATCTCAAAACAAACTCAATTACTGCTCTTTTTTGATCAGCATCCAGTGTTTCAGCCTTTCCAAAATACCCCAAAGATATATTTTTAGCTTTCTTCTTGCCATTTTTGTCAGGTTCATATGTAATTGCAATCACCTGCACATACTTACCCTCTCTAATCTCTCCAAAATCATCCTCTTTAAGACCTATTCCACTAATATTCATAGCTTTGTATATCATAATATCATTAAAGTTCTCTACCTTCTTTTCGATATTTAGACTTATATATAAAGATGCCAAAGAGATTATATTACTGGTTCTTACAAAATTTACTTCAGGATCAAAACCAAGTACATCAATAAGCTCCATTGCCAACTCCACAGCCTTTTGTTCACTTGAGAGCGGTATCTCTTTTTCTATAATTATAGGCATATTATCATCAAATGATGATATACTACTCTCCTCTTTGGTAGCCTCTATCTCTATAACAGGTGCAGAGGAGGTATCAACTTTGATACTCTCTTTTTTATCACTCTGCTTTTGCTTGAGCTTCTCTTCTATTTTGCTATTTAGAGCCCTTAGCCGTTCAAGCGTATTACCCATAAGCATTCCCTCATTTTTATTTCTTTTGGCTAATGGTCTGTAGCACTTTGAGATAGGTAGCCCCCTCTCCCTATTTCAAAATACTCTCACCACCTGTAACAAAACATTTACACTTATATGCAACAATATAACCTATACTTAGGCTAATTATATCCAATTTTGCGATCACACTGCTATCTAACCATAACTTTAGTGATTATATATTACACCATTTGAAATTAGATATATCTAAAAAAACCAACTTTTCATATTAATTAATAGAATAATTGTATAAACCTTAGTAGATTTACGATAAAATTGCATAACAAATAGCAAAAGCAATGGTTTTGAAGGAGTGTGTGAAATGGATTTTTTAGAGATTGAGGGGGGGCATAAGCTCTTTGGAGAGATTACTATAAGTGGAGCAAAAAATGCCGCTTTGCCAGTAATTTCAGCTACACTGCTGTGCAACGGCACTACACAATTAAAAAATCTTCCGCATGTTGTGGATATTCGTACACTCCTGAAACTGCTACAGATGCTAGGAGCCAATGTAGAGTATAGCAATGAGTCTGCCACTATAGATTGTAGCAGTATCAAATCAACAAAAGCTGTATATGAGATAGTATCACAAATGAGAGCTTCAATACTGGTACTTGGGCCTCTGCTTACAAGATTTGGTGAGTGTGAAGTGAGTCTGCCTGGTGGTTGTGCCATAGGACAAAGACCTATTGATTTGCACCTGAAAGCACTTGAGGCTATGGGAGCAAAGATAGAGATAAAAGGTGGTTATGTCAGAGCAGAAGCACCAAAAGGCGGACTCAGAGGAGCCAAAATTGTATTTGACAAAATAACAGTAGGTGGTACAGAAAATACTCTAATGGCAGCATCTATGGCAAATGGTGTTACAGAGATAATCAATGCCGCAAGAGAACCAGAGATTGTACAACTTTGCCAAATGCTACAAAGTGGAGGAGTTGAGATAGAAGGTGTTGGAACAAGTCGCATTAAAGTACACGGAAGTGGTGGCAAACCTCTGTGTTTTGAAAATCCTATAGAGATTATTCCAGATAGAATTGAAGCCGGTACATACCTGTGTGCAGCTGCGATTACAAAATCTGATATTACTCTAAAGAGTGTAAATATTGAACATATTCAAAGTACTATAGATAAGCTCGAAGATATGGGCTGCCATTTTCAAATATCAGATAATTCTATATCTATACACTCTCCAGAGGAGCTAAAAGAGGTAAATATAGTAACAGCAGAATATCCTGGATTTCCTACTGATATGCAGGCTCAATTTATGGCAGTAGCAACACTAGCAAGAGATGAGAGCCTCATAGAAGAGAGACTATTTGAAAACAGATTTATGCATGTAAGCGAATTAAACAGACTCGGAGCTGATATTTGGCTAAAGGGTAATACAGCAGCCATTAGACCGGTAAAAAAGCTTTATGGAGCAGATGTAATGGCAACAGATCTTAGAGCCAGTTCAGCTTTGGTTTTAGCAGCCTTAGCAGCTGAGGGTACAACCAAAATACGCCGTATATATCACCTAGATAGAGGATATGACAACCTAGAGGGTAAATTATCATCTCTTGGAGCAGTTATTACAAGAGGTAAGGAGTAGAGGATAGAAACCACTTTAGAGGTTTCTATTAACTTCTGGATAGATTATAATATATTAATTTGTCTCCATAAACTCCACCTCTCCCAAAAAGGGAGAGAAAAAAGTTATGACATATAATTAAAATGCCATATCACTCATATCATCAAAGCTAACACCTGCTAAGTCATCTATATCTTCAACGATATGTGTACCACTCAACACATCATCATGAGCTATATAGAAGTGAGAACCACCACCTGAATTACCACCATAAGAGCTACTTGAAGAAGAACTACTGCTACTACTTGAAGAACTGCTATCTGAAGAGTCTACATCTGAAGAGTCTACATCTGAAGAGTCTACATCTGAAGAATCTGCATCAGAAGAATCAGTATCTATAAAGCTACCTTTTGATGATGCACTATCATCTTCTTTAAAAATCCTAAAACCATCATCTGTATCTAAATCTTCTCTATCTATATCAATTTTATTTGTATCGCCTAATTTATCTTTATTCTCAATAATATCATTGCACTTCTCTTTTAATGCAGACTCATCACCACCATTTGCTTTTACTTCTTCAAGTGCTTTTAATACTTCTTCTTTGTTATGAGTCTCTTTGTATGCTTCAATCACTTTATGAGCTACTTCAACATCATCCATATCAGCTTTTGCAAACTCTAAACCAAGATCACACTTGTCTTTTAATACTTCTGCATCTTCTGGATGCTCTTGAGCTGCATTTACAACCGCAAGAATATAATCAGATTTTGAAACATCACCATTTTCAAGTTGCTCTTTCCAATATTTAAAACCAGCATTATCTGGCTCTCTATCAAGTACATTTTTATATACACTTGTTATAAAAGTATCTATATCTCCATCTGCTGGAAATGTCTCTTGAGTCTCTGGCTGATCAAAGAAGCTTTGAGCTACCTCTTCTACTGTCATTTTTCCACTCTCAACTTCATTTACCCAATACTCTAGTCCTTCTGCATCTGGAGCTCTTCCAAATGTTGCTACATATAGACTTGTTAATTGCTCCTCTAAAGTTAACTCCTGTGTTGTTTGTGTTCCATCTACTACTGTAGTATCCGCCATTATAAATTCCTCCTAAAAATATTATGTTTTTCCGTACCTTAAATTTGGTACGGAGAAGATTATATTATTAATTTGTTACTGTTTTGTTAGCAGATTCAAAAATATTATAAAATAGATAAAAAATAGAAAAGATTAAAAGTTCAAAGCCAAAAAACTTTTGACTTTGAAAAGCAATTATTTTGAGGCATAATCTGCTATTATGCTACCCATCTGGCTGGTTGATACCACCTCTTTGGCATCAAATGCACTCAAATCTTTGGTTCTGTATCCATCTGCAAGTGCTTTTTTGATAGCATCATCTATCCTATTGGCTGCACTCAATTCTCCAAAAGCATACTTTAGCATCATAGAAGCACTGGCAATTGTAGCTATTGGGTTGGCAATACCCTCTCCTGCAATATCTGGTGCAGATCCGTGAATTGGCTCATACAATCCTACCTTTTTACCTGTACTTGCACTTGGTAATAATCCAATAGAACCACTGAGCATACTAGCAGCATCAGAGAGTATATCACCAAAGATATTACCCGTTAGTATTACATCAAACTGTTTTGGGTATCTAATAAGTTGCATAGCCGCATTATCTACATACATATGAGTGAGTTCAACTTCTGGATAATCTTTGGCTACCTCTTCTACTATATCTCTCCAAAATTGACTCACTTCAAGTACATTTGCTTTATCTACCGAACACACCCTTTTATCTCTCTTTGAGGCTATATCAAATGCAACTTTTGCAATTCTTTCAACCTCTTCTTTGGTATATACCATAGTATTATATGCTCTATCTTTGCCGTACTCTCTTGGCTCTCCAAAGTATATACCGCCAGTAAGTTCTCTAACTACCATAATATCCACACCCTCAACCACTTCTGGTTTTAGTGTAGAGGCATTTATAAGCTCATCATATACAGTTGCGGGTCTGAGATTGGCAAATGTATTCATCTCTTTTCTAAGAGCCAAAAGTCCACTCTCTGGTCTTAGATGTCTATCAAGATTATCCCACTTTGGCCCACCAATTGCACCAAAGAGTACCGCATCTACCCTCTTTACACCCTCTATTGTCTCTTTTGGCAAAGGTACTCCAGTAGCATCTATAGCAGATCCACCCAATAAAAACTCTTCATAACTAAAGCTAAGCCCCTCAACATTGGCTACAGCATCAAGTACCTTCACAGCCTCTTGTACAATCTCTGGACCTATTCCATCTCCCTTGATTACACCTATTTTATAACTACTCACTCTTGGCCTCCTTTTTTGCCATCTCTGCTTTTGCATACTCTATCAATCCACCAGCTTCAACCAACTCTTGCATAAATTCAGGAATTGGTACAAACTTGTATGATTTACCAGTAGTCTCATTTACTACCAAACCATTTTCCATATCGATATGAACTATATCACCCTCACTTATCTCATCAACTTCTGCAAGTTCAAATATAGGTAATCCCATATTGAATGCGTTTCTATAAAATATTCTTGCAAATGTAGGTGCGATAATAGCACTAACTCCTGCTGCTTTTAGTGCTATTGGGGCATGTTCTCTACTACTTCCACACCCAAAATTTTCACCAGCTACAATAATATCACCCTTTTGCATCTTGTTTACAAACTCAGGATCTGCATCTTCCATTACATGCTTTGCCAATTCACTTGGCTCACTTGTATTTAAATATCTAGCTGCTATTATCAAATCTGTATCTATGTTATCTCCAAATTTCCAAACTTTTCCTCTCAACATGGTTCCTTTAGTCTAAAATTGGCTCTATTTGTGCGATTATATCCAAAATCTATCATAAAAGGCATTACAAGATATATATTACAGAATGCATTTTAGGGTAAAATTGCATAATCAAAAATTTGTATAAAGGCTATATATTATGGTTGTTACTAGATTTGCTCCCTCTCCGACTGGATATTTACATATAGGAGGTTTAAGAACTGCTCTATTTTCATGGCTGTGGGCTAGGAAAAACGGTGGTAAATTTCTACTTCGTATAGAAGATACAGACTTGGCAAGAAATTCACAAGATGCACTCAAAGCTATACTTGAAGCTTTTGATTGGGTTGGACTTGATTATGATGATGAAGTAGTATATCAATCAGACAGATTTGATATCTACAAAAAGTATATTGAGCAACTTTTAGCCGAGGATAAAGCATACTACTGCTATATGAGTAAAGAGGAGTTGGATGAACTTAGAGCTTCTCAAATGGCAAATGGAGAGAGACCCAGATATGATGGCAGATACAGAGACTTTAGGGGTACACCACCTGCTGGAATTGAACCAGTAGTCAGAATCAAAGCTCCACAAGAGGGTAAAATAGAATTTTATGATGGAGTAAAGGGTGAAATATCAATAGATGCTTCAGAGGTTGATGATTTTATCATAGCAAGAAGTGATGGTACACCCACATATAACTTTGTAGTAGCTATTGATGATGCCCTTATGGGATTGACTGATGTAATCAGAGGTGATGATCATCTATATAATACTCCAAAACAATTGGTTGTATATGAAGCTTTGGGCTTTACTCCTCCAAAATTTTATCATGTAGCTATGATACACAATGAACAGGGTAAAAAGTTATCCAAAAGAGATGGTGCTTTGGATGTAATGGAGTATAAGAAAATGGGCTTTTTACCAGAAGCACTACTTAATTTTTTGGTAAGACTTGGTTGGAGTAGAGGTGATCAGGAGATATTTAGTATAGAAGAGATGTTGGAGTATTTTGATCCAAAAAATATAAATAAGAGTGCATCTAGTTATAATATAGATAAACTAATTTGGTTAAATGGACACTATATCAACAATACCACAAATGAAAGATTAGCAAATCTATTACAAGAGTTTGGAGTACATATATCAAACCATGATAGATTAGAGATGCTTCTTGATGCTACCAAAATCAGAAGCAAAACACTAAAAGAGTTAGCACAACAGATAGATATGATTATATCACCACCAACTGCATATGATGAAAAGGCCAAAAAGAAAGCCTTTAAAGGAAATGCAAAAGAGATTTTAAAAGGGTTTGCAACTATGCTAAAAGAGTGGAACAAGCCTCTGCATCTACCAATTGATTATCATGCTGTAATGGAACACTTTGTAAAGAGTAATGAGATAGGCTTTGGCAAACTAGGACAACCTCTTAGAGTAGCACTGCTAGGTCAAATGAGTGGTCCTGGTATGGATGAAGTGATGGCAATAATTGGAGTTGATGAGACAATAGATAGAATAGACAGAGCATTACAGGAGATAAAAGAGTAGGTGGAGCAGATAAACAAAGATATACTCTCAAACTGGATAGATAGATATTTAGAGTATTTGGTATCAACAAGAGGCTATAGTGCCTCTACCCAAAGAAGCTACTCAATCACACTAAAGCAGATGCTAAAACACTCTGATATTATATATGAATCAGATAAAATAGTATTAGATATTGTGCCATACAGATTGACCATTACAGGTAATGCCAAAAAGACTATATCACGCAAACTCAGCTCTATTCGCTCATTTGTCAGCTTTATATACAAATACTACAAGGTAAAAATTACCATAAAGGGTGCTGAGAGTATAAAGACACCCCAAAAACTACCAAAACCAATAGAGCAAGATTATATAACAGAGGTGCTAAAGAGTGCTGATATTATGCAAAAAGCCCTTATATCTTTGCTTTATGGAGCCGGTTTGAGGATTGGAGAGGTAGAGTATTTGAAAGTTGAGAGTATCAAAAGAGGTTGGGTAGAAGTAACTGGCAAAGGAAACAAAACACGCCAAATACCCTTGCCACCAGCAGTAGAGAGTACTATACAAAATTATTTGGCACTCTATCCTGCCAACAGATGGCTTTTTGAAAAAGAGGGCAAGAGATTAAAGAGTTCTCAGCTTAGATATATAGTATCCAAACTCTTTGCTTCACACGGTATATATGCAACTCCCCACCAGCTAAGACACTCATTTGCAACCCACCTGTTAAACAGTGGTGCAAGAATTAGTGATGTAAGCCAGTTGCTAGGACACTCCAGTATGGTAACAACCCAGATATATACAAAACTAAGCAGCAGTGCAAAACTCAATGAGTACAAAAATGCTCACCCGTTGGGGTAAAAATAATATGCAAGTGGCTCATTTGAATCAGCATCTAAATTGTAAAGAGGCACACTAAGATGATTTTGGGTGTGATAAAATTTACTATCAAGGCTCTTCTAAAGTGGCTTCAGTAATTGCATTTGGAATCTTGTCTGTCTGTATTTAGCAGAGTTTACAGCTTGTTACATAGAAGCTGAACAACAGAAGAAAGAAACAGATGAATTTTAGACACCAGAGCATAAACTATGGAGTGAAAATGGGTAAAATCGAGGTAAAATATTGATAATAATTCTCAGAGAGATTTTTTTCTCTCAAAAATATCTATAGGGTGAAATTAGCTACTTGATAAAGGTTTAATTTGCAAGTAGTTCAATTATAATGTTTAAATCCTATCTTATCTCATACAATATCCAATAATTTTCTTTTTGGTTTCATGATTTCTCCTTCATAATTAAAAAGACATTTTGTCCTCTATTGCCCTATATAAACAATTAGAGGACAAAATGTCCAGATAATGGCTATTTTAGGTCAAAAAGGACATTAGTTGTTTTTATAACTATATTTAAAAATAACTAAAATTGTTTTAAAATATTTCAAATTGACATTTTTTTGTTGTTTTTTATCTTTTAGTAAGACATCTTATATGTTCTGCTAATAGTGCTTTTAAGGCTGTAGGGGATATAATGTCCTCTAATAAATAGTTATCAAATAAGTTTTATAGGTAAAAAATACTATAATAGTGTAAATTAATTAAGGAAAAAGATGAGAGAAAATTTAGTCCATGATTTAATATTACATAGACCTGAAATAAGAAGTGGAATTAATAGTATTTTATCATTATCTGATTATACCAAATATATTCATGAAGACACTTACATTAATGGTATAACAGCAGATTTTACATTGATAGATAATAATGAAATAAAAGCAATTATAGAATGTAAAGCTAGTGATATTGGGGTAACCGATTATGTAAGAGGCATTGGTCAATCTCTACAATATGAGTTTTTTTATAAAAAGAATATTTCACCTCGAGGATATAATTTTAGTTATAATTTTAATTCAATATTATTGTTTCCATCATCTGTTGTAAAAGATAATAGTTTTAATATTGGAATGTTTAAGTATCCAAATACAACTTTATTATTTGAAATTAATGAATTTAACAATATTGTAAGAAAAATTGAACAAAGCGAATTAGATAAATTGGCTCAAGCAACTTATTCAAATCTTGTAACAATATCTCAATATTATTTTAGAGATAATAGAATATATGAATATTATATACTTTTAAAATTTTTAGCGTTTTTACAATTCAAAGGATATAATTCAATTGATAGAAAAAAGTTAGAATTAAATTATTTAAGACAAATAGAAACTCAAAACAATAACAATTGGAGAAATGCTTTTATTACACTTTCATCTTTAGGATTAATTACTAGTCAAAATTTACCATCTCCATTTGGAATAACATTAGCCCATTTATCATTTGAACAATTTGCTTCTAAATTTATGTTTTCATATATGCAACCTTATGTAAATGAAATTTATGAAGTTTTTAATGGTCATAATAAGATTAACTTGAATAACCAACAAATTAGAGAAATTATTTATAAAAAATATGGAAATAGAGATGTTTTATTTTTGACTGAGTCAGAGGGTAGATATATTTCTAGTTGGTTAAATATATTAAGAGATGATTTTGGATGTATAGATTTTCTTCCTAGAAATAGTCAAAGAAATATTAAATATTATCCATTGCAATTAAATGAGCTATCATTGCAAGACAAAATAAAACAATATAGTAAAGCATATCAATATATAGATAGATATAATAATTTAGTAAGGAGTCTTTAATGTCTTATACAATATTTGAAACTTTTGTTGGTGCAGGAGGGGCTCATATAGGATTTTGTAAAAATGGTTTTATATCAAAATATGTCAATGATATAGAACCTACTTGTTTGGAGACATTAATATATAATAATCCTCATATTAAAGATACGGCATATATTGATAATCGTTCTATATTAGAAGTTGATGGTAAAGATATTTTAGAAAGAACGAATATGAAAGTTGGTGAGTTAGATGTATTTTTTGGAGGTATTGTATGTAAAGGTTTTTCTCTTGCAGGTGAAAGATCTCCAAATGATGAAAGAAACTATTTTTATCATAAACAAATTGAACTTGTAGAACAAATACAACCAAAAATTAGTTTGATTGAAAATGTTCCAGGTATTGTAAATGCTAAAGTGTTGTCAATAGATACTCCAGAAAGTATTAAAAAAGAAGTTGATATCTTATGGAAAGAATTAGAAAATTTTAAAGGATTAAAAGCAAAATTAAGAAAAGATAATAAAATTACAGATGAAATTGAAAAACAAGGAAAAATACTTAGACAAAAAAAAGAAGAAATGTTAAAAATTCTTAATGAAAATGGATATTTAGTAGGTGTATTAGATGATATTTACGCAATGTATAAAAAAATTGGATATAAAGTAAAACATAAAATCTTAAATTCTGCTTGGTATGGAGCAAGTACAAAAAGAGAAAGAATTATTATTGTTGCAATTAGAGCTGATATAGATATAGAATTTGAATTTCCAAAACCGATTTATATGGATGAGAGTTTAATGAGAAACTTAGATGAAAATTTAAAAAATTTAAAATATAAAAAGCCAAAAACTGTAAATGATGCTTTAAAGTTAATTGATTATAGTAATGCTAAAGATATTGATAATAAATCTATGAATCATGCTCCGAAAACAGTTGAAAGATTTAAGTATATTCCAGAAGGGGAAAGTATTGCGAACCATATTGATAAATTACCAGAACATTTAAAAATTAGTAAATTTTATTCTCGTGGTAGCACTATGAGATTGCATGGAGACAAACCTAGTCCTACTTTAGTTCCAGGACATAGTAATTTTCCAGTTCATCCAAAAGAACATCGTTCTATTACAGTGAGGGAAGCGGCAACCATTACAGGTTTTCCATTAAATTATAAATTTTTTGGAAACCATTCTAAAAGATGTGAGCATGTTGGTAATGCCGTACCACCTCCATTATCTAATGCTTTAGGTAAAAGTTGTAAAAAGTTATTGGATGAGTATTATTTACATTGTAAAAAACATTAGTTAAAAGGATAAAATGATGGAAGTAAATACAAAGGAAACAAATGGGGATATTTTTATTTCTACTTTAAGTATTAATAATGTTATTGAAGAGATTATTAAAGAAATTGATGAAATAAGAAAAGAAAGTGAGAAAATTAGTGTTTTTAAGCCTTGTATTAGTTTTTTTAAGTTAAAAGAGTTATTAAATAAGAAAAATAAATTAAATGCTAAATATGATAGACAAATTAAGGAATGTTATGAATTATTAGAAACACCTGTTCAAGGAGGACCTGGAATATCAATGGCATTTTTACAATCTTGGTCTGTAGGAAAAGGATTATCTGCACTTATAAAATTACAGAATAATTGGTATAATTTAGATGCATTAATTGATAGAAAAAACACATATTCAATGGCTGTTTTTTCATTATATGTAGCATTGTTATCTTTTATAGTTACTATATTAAGCATATTATTATAAATCAGCAATTTTTGAATTAGTTAATATACTTTTTAGGAGATTTAAAAACATAGATTAAAGGAAATAAATGGAACAAATGTTAATAGAATGGCTAAAAGAATATGGATATATTATTTTATTTTTTTGGTCAATGGCAGAAGGTGAGACAGGGCTTGTAATGGCAGGAATTTTATCCCATACAGGTGATATGAATGTGCCCATATCAATACTTATAGCTGGACTTGGTGGATTTATAGGTGATCAGATTTGG
>JAMOSA010000163.1 GCA_027063325.1 Campylobacteraceae bacterium | reverse complement strand
CATACAAAAAAGATAGTTATTATGGCTACAAAAGAGTCTCATGCATTAGGAGATTTGCTTATAAGATATCTTGATGGAGAATTAAATGCCGAAATTGTAGCTGTAATTGCAAACAGGGATACACTTAGAGATTTAGTCAGAAGGTTTGATATACCTTTTGTGTATATATCATCAGATGATATGAGTAGAGATGAACATGAAGAGTTGATACTTGAAGAGTTGTCACAGCTTGATTTTGATTATATAGTACTAGCAAAGTATATGAGAATACTTACACCAAACTTTGTCAGTTACTACAGAGGCAAAATTATCAATATCCACCACTCATTTTTACCTGCATTTATAGGTGCAAATCCATACAAACAAGCCTATGAAAGAGGTGTTAAAATCATAGGAGCTACGGCACACTTTGTAACAGATGATTTGGATCAAGGTCCAATAATTGCACAAGATGTTATACCAATTAATCATAGATTTGATTGGAAAGATATGCAAAAGGCGGGTAAAGATGTAGAAAAAGTCGTACTCTCAAGAGCTATCGATTTGGTATTAAATGATAGAGTATTTATAAACGGCAATAAAACGGTGGTATTTTGATGTTAAATATTGTATTGGTTCACCCTCAAATCCCACCAAATACAGGTAATATTGGCAGACTTTGTGTAAATATTGGAGCAAGACTTCATATAGTAAAGCCAATAGGTTTTGATATATCTCAAAAAGCAGTCAAAAGAGCAGGACTTGATTATTGGAGTAAGCTTGATTTGGTAATTTGGGAATCTCTTGAAGAGTTTTTACAATCTAATAATATATCTTCAAATATCCATTTGGCTACTACAAAAACAGATAGATTATATTGGGATGCCACATACAAAGCAGATGATTTCATACTTTTTGGTTCTGAGACTTCAGGACTTCCAAAAGAGTTGATAGAGTCAAATCCAAATAGATGTATTACTATTCCTATGACAAAAGAGGGTAGAAGTCTTAATTTGTCTGTAAGTGTTGGTATAGTTGCATTTGAAGCTCTAAGACAAAATAGAGACTCTTATATAAAGGAGTTGTATGAAGATAGGTGATATATTTTATATTATTGCAATTATTCTTTTTGCGTGGATTACATTTGGTATTATCAGAGGTAATTTTGAGAGAAAATTTGATAAAGAGGGTAGGAGAAAAGATTTAATCAAGGAGAGTGATGATGATGCCAAAGATAGTAATTCTTTTTAGCGGAAGCGGAAGTAATCTTTGTTATATTCTGGAAAATATGCACAAAAAGAGTGTAGAGGTTGTTGCCTCAATTACAAATAATCCAAATGCAGGTGGTATAGAGTATGCCAATAGATTTAATATCCCTGTTACTGTAATAGATCATACAAAATATAGCAGTAGAGAAGATTTTGACAAAGAGTTGGTAAAAGAGATACAAAAATATAATCCAAACCTGACAGTACTTGCCGGATTTATGAGAATTTTGACACCAATATTTACACAAAATATAAAAGCTATCAATTTACATCCATCACTTTTACCTAGAAACAAAGGTTTAAATGCAATCAAAAGAAGTTTTGAAGATGAGTTTGATGATGGTGGTGTAACCATACACTATGTTACAGAAGAGCTTGATAGTGGAGATATAATTATTCAAAAATCCATCTCAAAAGATGGTCTTAATTACAGTGAATATTACAATAAGATCAGAGAAATAGAGAAAGAGGCTCTAAAGTTTGGTATCTTGAAGTCACTTGGTATTTGATATTTCAATAGTTACATTACTTTCTTTATGATATGATTATGCAGAGTAAAATTACTCTAAAATATATATGAAAAGGTAATATATGAAAAAAATTCTTTTGGCAATATTTGCTACACTCTTTTTATCTCAAAGTGCTTTTGCAGTATCTAAAAAGATATTAGATTTGGAA
>JAMOSA010000162.1 GCA_027063325.1 Campylobacteraceae bacterium | reverse complement strand
ATTTACCGGAGTTGGCGATTATGAACAGATAGATAAATTGATTGAATCCAAACAGAGCAGATTTACACCCCAAGTTTATTTGGCAACCGAAAAATCACCAAGAGTTATAACAGGTTCAAATTATCATGCATATATAAAAATATCAGAAGGGTGTAACCAAAATTGTTCATTTTGTGCAATTCCTAGCTTTAAGGGCAGACTCAAATCAAGAAGTGTTGAATCTATTGTATCTGAAGTAAGAGCATTGGTAAGGAGAGGTTACAAAGATTTCTCATTTATCAGTCAAGACAGTTCAAGTTATGGTAGGGATTTTGGTAAAAGTGATGGATTGATTGAGTTGATAGAAGCAATAGAGTCTGTTGATGGGGTATGTTCTGCTAGGATTTTATATCTCTATCCTACCACTGTCTCTTTGAGATTGATTGATAAAATATATGATTCAAGAGTTTTTCAAAGCTATTATGATATTCCCTTGCAGCATATTGATGACAAGATGCTAAAGATTATGAAGAGAGGATTTGGTGAATCAAAAACACGAGAGTTGTTAGATTATATAGCTTCAAAGGGTAAAGATATATTTGTAAGAACCTCTGTTATAGTAGGACACCCTGGTGAAGATGAAGAGGCTTTTTGGAAGTTGTGTAACTATATACAGGAGTATGGGTTTGACAGGGTAACTGTTTTTGCCTACTCAAATGAAGAGGATACTACAGCTTTTGATATGCCTCAAATTGATCAAGAGATAATAGAAAAAAGAGTAGAGATAATAGGAGATATTGCAAAAGATATAATGTACAAATCACTAGATAGAGATATAGGCAAAGATATGGTTGTAGCAATTGATGGGGTAAGTAGTGAGCATGATTATTTGCTTAGCTCAAGACCTCTGCTGTGGGCCAGTGAAATTGATGGAGAGGTACTTGTAAATGATAAAAATGATATAGATATAGAGGTTGGAGTATTTTATACAGCACACATTACCCAAAGAGCTGACAGTTATCTAATGGCCACACTTAAGCAGAGAATAGAGTGTTGAGTAGTATAAAACCAAAATATATCAAAGAGTTACAAGAGTCAAAACCACTCTTGGCATTTTCTGCCGGAGTTGATTCGACAGCTCTTTTCTTTTTGCTTTTGAAGTATGGAATCAGATGTGATTTGGCACTTGTAAATTATGGTATCAGAGCAGAGGCTGATATTGAAGCAGATTATGCAAAAAGAGTTGCAAATAGATATGGTGTAGAGTTACATTATACAAAAGCTCCAAAGTGGAATAGTAATTTTGAGCATAATGCTAGAGATTTTAGATACCATTTTTTTGAAGATTTGATAGATATATACAATTATACACATCTAGTAACTGCACATCAATTGGATGACAAAATAGAGTGGTTTATGATGAGATTTGCCAAAGGCTCTGGAGTCTCTTCATTGATTGGGATTGGTGATAGAGTCTATAGATTTACACAACACAATACTCCATATATTCTAATTAGACCACTTATTGATACTCCAAGATATGAGATTGAAGAGTATTTGAAATCAAACTCTATAGAGCATTATATAGATAGCAGTAATAGTTCAAAAAAATATGAAAGAAATAGATTCAGACCACTTTGTAGATTTTTA
The DNA here is from genome assembly GCA_027063325.1 of Campylobacteraceae bacterium. Taxonomy (GTDB): domain Bacteria; phylum Campylobacterota; class Campylobacteria; order Campylobacterales; family Sulfurovaceae; genus Nitratifractor. The sequence goes on along the minus strand of JAMOSA010000162.1, from coordinate 302 downwards.
GCAAGAGAGTACCACAGGGGTATTATAAAGAGCTTTGAATATCTAAATAGTGATTACAAGAAATTGATTCCAAAGATAAAAAGAGTACTTAGATTGAGTGGTGGATGGATAGTAGAGTGTATAGAGTGTAAGGGTAGGGTAGGTGATATAGTTGATAAAATATTAAAAATTGAGGGTTATATGCTCTCTACAAAAGAGAGAGAGAAGCTAAACAATAATCAAAGCTTAGTAGCAGGTAGAAAGTGGAGTGTAGAGATAAGTAACAATTATATATATATAGCTCCATATATCAAAAATATTAC
>JAMOSA010000161.1 GCA_027063325.1 Campylobacteraceae bacterium | reverse complement strand
TATTGATCTATAGGATCATTTAACTCATTAAATCCATTGGCTATCTCTTTACCTGCAATAAAGAGTTCAAATCTCTGTGCAATATCAGGATTCGTATCACTTCTTCTAGCAAGTGGAGATATATCTACAGGAAAATCTACTATAAATGTAGGATCTATAAGTTTATCTTCTACAAAAGTATCAAATAATTCTGCCTGGATATATCCCAACGAGAGATTCTTGTCAACTTCAATCCCATGCTCTTTGAGATACTCTATTGCTAGTTCTTTGTTATTTATAACTTCAGTAGGAACTTTACCTATATCTTTGATAGCCTCAAGATAACCAACTCTTGCAAATGGTTTGGAGAAATCTATAGTATGTTCACCATATGGAAGCTTTTTGGGCAAATTTAACTCTTCAAAGAGTGAATTAAAGAGTTTTTGGGTTAAATCCATCAAATCATTATAGGTATGATATGCCCAGTAAAACTCTATCATGGTAAACTCTGGATTGTGAGTATGATCCATACCCTCATTTCTAAAGTTTCTGTTTATCTCAAATACAGCCTCCATACCACCTACTACAAGCCTCTTTAGATATAGCTCAGGTGCAATTCTTAGGTATCTGTCAACCCCCAATGCATTGTGATGGGTAATAAATGGTCTAGCATTTGCTCCACCTGGTATTGGGTGCATCATTGGTGTCTCTACCTCCAAAAAGCCCTCATTCTCAAAAAACTTTCTTACTTGAGATACAATTTTGCTTCTAAGCTCAAATCTCTTTTTAACTTCGGGGTTTACTATCATATCAAGATATCTCTGTCTATATCTAAGCTCTTGATCTTTTAATCCGTGAAACTTCTCAGGCAGTGGAGATATAGCTTTGGTTACTATACCAATATGTGTACAGTGTAGAGTAATCTCACCTGTTTTGGTTACAAACGGATATCCCTGGGCTTCTATAATATCTCCAACTTCTATAAGTTTTTTGATCTTGTTGTAGTACCCCTCTGGTAACTCATCGCGGTTATAGTATATCTGTACCAAACCATCACTATCTTCTATCTTGGCAAATGCCGCTTTACCCATGATACGGACAAACTTTACTCTACCAGTTAATCTGTAGTGCCTGTTAGAAGCTACTCTTTTGCCCTCTTCTTTTTCGATTAAATCACTGTTTTGTGATAAAAACTGGGAAGATGGAACACCTTTTTTGATACCACTTGGGTATGGATTGAATCCCTCACTCTTTAGAGTTTGGGCTTTTTTTATTCTCTCTTGAATATATGGATTGTCAAATATCACTATTGCTCCTGAATATTAGTCATTCTCTTTGGTTTGGCACTCTTGACACAGACCGATGATCTTCATAGAGTGTCCCTTCATCAAAAAGTTATACTTCTTTGCCACCTCTTCTTGTCGCTCTTCTATGGTCTCATCATAAAACTCAATTATTTTTCCACACTCTGAGCATACCAAATGGTCATGATGTCTTCTGTAACCAATCTCATACTTTTTACCCTCTATATAGATTCAACTAACCCTACCTTTTCAAGCAAAGAGAGTGTTCTATATATAGTAGCAATACCCACTTTTGTATCGGGATGCTCTCTTTGCATAATTTGTTGTAACTCTTCTGGAGAGTAGTGACCTCTATTGTTAAAAAGAGTAGATAGTATTATCTCTCTTTGCCTCGTAAACTTCAAACCCTTCTCTTGTAGAGTCTTTTTCAACTCATTTAACATATATTCGTATTCGACCATATCTCTCTTGTTCTCTTTATAGTTTATTTTTTTGTAACTGACGCTATTGGTGCTAAGTCAAGTAGAGTTGTACCTGTTTTATTTAGGTACGGATATATTTTACTCTTTTGGGCAACGCTAAAAGCATTCTCTTTGACCAGCGGTGTGCGAAACAGTGCTGAAATTATAAAGGAAAATACTAAAAAGTACTT
>JAMOSA010000160.1 GCA_027063325.1 Campylobacteraceae bacterium | reverse complement strand
CTTTGTTTTTGGCCAGATATGATGTCATAATGGCATATATGGTTGTGTATGTGTTTGTAATATCTTTGCCATACTGTAAAAACCAAAAGTAACCATCTCCACCATTTAACAAAAATGCATTTGTGACAATTGAATAATCTTTTGTATTGTCAATATCTTGCCAATTTGTACCATCAAATACTTTGATACTTTTTACTCTACTGCCTTTTTGTACAATATTATTACCCTCAATAATTTGTGGTGTGGCATTGAGATCTATTGCTACTTTCAATCCTGCAATTTGCAAAAATCCACCCTCTGCATAGAGTGAAGCACTATGCTCTAAAATCTCTTTTAGATACTCTCCTTTGATTTTGAGTGTTACTAAATTGTTTCTAAATTCATCAATCTCCTGTAGCATTCTATCAGTAATATTTCCAGCTGGATATACAGTTTTGCCTCTGAAGGCTCCGGAGTTATTCAAGGCTATATCTACATCAAAGTTTGATTTGAGCAAGTCATTTACCATATCACAAAAGTCTGATTCACCATATCTGAGAGTTTCACTCCTAAGATCCCAACTCTTTTTGGTAAATCCCAATACTACATCAGGTGGCAGTTGCTCTTTGTAGTTTTGTAAAGCTATCTCAACTGTAGCATCTGTTGGAATAGATTCATCTATATGGTGTGTGATTAAGCGAGTAGTGTTTATATCAAAAGCTCTATCTGTTATGGCAATATCCAACTCCATCAGATACTCTCCTTTTTCTCCGCCATTTATAATAATGGTATTATTTACAACTATTGGGTCGAGTGTAACTTCATGTGAATGTGAACCATATATTATATCTATACCACTGACACTTTTAGCCAATTGAATATCACTCTCTTCACCAATATGTGTAACAGCTACTATTATATCGGCACCTAAATTTTTGAGTTTTTTTACCATCTCTTTTGCAATAATTTTATTATTGGATATTAATTTGACATCTTTTACATTTGTAATATGGCTAAACTCTTCTGTCATTAGTGAAAAGAATCCCATCTTTATATCATCAAAATCTTTTATTATATATTTTAAACATTTATTATTAAGTGGAGAGTTTGATACATCTAAATCACTACACAAAACTTTGAATTTAGCATAATTTAGAGCTTTTGAAAGTACTTTTGTACCCTTGTCAAACTCATGGTTACCAAAAGCATATAGTTCATAGCCAGATAGTGAGAGTAGATCAAATATAACCTTGCCTTTAAAATTGGAGAAGTATATACCCATCAAATCATCACCACCTGATACAACAATGGCATTTGGTTTTGTCTCTTTTATACTCTTTATCAGGTATGCTATGCGAGATATACCACCTGTACTGCTACCATTATCTTCGTCTGTAGGCTCTATATTGCCTTGCAAATCCGAAGTACCTATGATGGTAATAGTTGTAGAGTTGTTCTGCTTACTGCTACTCCCACCACACCCAACAAGTGCCAACAGAGCCAATCCAATTAAGATATAATGTTTCATACTCTCCCCTTTCAAAGCAAAATATATATATTATATCTATAAATCAGCTATTTGTAGTGCATATGGTAGTGAGAGTGATGAAATCCTTTGTGTTTATGCTTATGTTTATGGATTAAGTTTGCTTTTATCAGTATATCCAAGTCTTTAAGAAGTTCTTCTATATCTCCGTCATATATTATATTATGCTCTTGAGATAAAACTATAACTCTAGAACTAATTTCATATGCCAAACTCAAATCGTGTGTAGCTGTAACTATGGTTTGTGGTAACTCTATCAGAGTATCTATAAACCAACCGGTAGTTTTAGGATCCATAGAGGCTGTCGGTTCATCTAGCAGTAGCAGTTTTGGATTAAGAACCAACATAGAGGCAATAACAACTTTTTGTTTCTCTCCTCCACTAAGCAGTAGTGGTGAACGGTGAAGTAGA
>JAMOSA010000159.1 GCA_027063325.1 Campylobacteraceae bacterium | reverse complement strand
TCTTTAAAATCCCATTTGTCATATATATATAGATTTTCAAACAACTCTTTTTTACCCTCAAAGATATTTTTTAGAGTATCAAGGAATAGACTCTTTCCAAATCTTCTGGGGCGAGAGAGAAAGACATACTTATAATTGTTTATAATATCTAGTGCCATTTTAGTTTTGTCTATATAGATATAGTTATCTTCTCTTATCTCTTTAAAGGTTTGTATGCCAATTGGGAGTTTTTGCATAAGAGTTCCTTTTGGGTTTTGGGTATTTTAGCATAGATTAAATAGATATTTTAAAGCTATTAATCTATATATTTATCCTTTTTCATACTCTTTTCCTCTACTATCTCTTGCCAAATTAGAGCAATCAAGCCAACTACTACAACAATTGCAACAGCAGTAACTGTAATTTTGACAAACATTGACCAATCAAACCAACTACCCCAAAGCTGTCCCAAAAGCAATATACCATATATAGCTACTACCACCACACTAATAACTCCTGCTATCTTCATTGCTTTCACAATTATCTCCTGACTCTTTTCATCACTACTACATACCCTTCTCTTCTCCAAAGCAGTAACATCCTTCTAATATCCTTCTCCATAGTTACCACCTCCCAACCATCACTTGCATTATCATTTAAAAATTCACTAAATTTTACCGGATTTACTTTTGATTGTCCAAGTAACAGTGAACCAAGCATTCCCTCTTGGTATATAACTACTTTGTACTCATACATAATTATCCTTTATACTCTTTTTAGTACTCTATCTAGCATTTTAGTACTCAATACTCTTTTTAGAAAACCTAATATATATGTAGCTTTTGTTATATAATATCTTGGCTTTGGTTTTGGTGAAAGTACAATTTTGTGTACTATTGAAGCTACTGAAGTAGCTGGTAGATTAAATGGGACTCTTTTGCTCTCTCCTCTTTTTGCACGATTATATTGCAATCTCCATTTTGAAGTTGTAATATTCAATCTATCTAGTGTCTTTATGGCATTTTCACGAAATTTACTAGTAACCGGACCTGTATTTAATAGTATTGGATAGATATTTGTACCATCAAGCTCCAATCTCAAAGTATCGGTCAAACCCTCTACTGCATATTTACTGGAGTTATATGCTCCTCTAAGCGGTAATGAGATAATTCCAAGTACTGAACTGTGCTGTATAATTTTGCCATAACCCTGACGACGCATTATAGGAATAATTTTGTATGTACATCTGTGAAGTCCTATTACATTGGTTTCATACTGCTCTTTTAAAATTTCTGGTGTAATATCCTCTATGGCTCCCATTTGACCATATCCGGCATTATTAAACCATACATCAATTTTACCCTCTGTTTTTAGTACTTCTTTGATAACTCTGTCTATATCTTCATCGCTTCTTACATCCAGCTTCATAGCATTTTCAAATCCTATGCTCTTTAATCTCTTTACATCTGCTTCATCTCTTGCAGTAGGATAGACTTTGATAAACCTCTCTTTTAGATACTTTGCACTCTCAAGCCCTATTCCACTGCTACAACCTGTAATTACCACTACTGTATCTTTTTCCACTCTAAAACTCCTTGACAGGCTTTAATATATGACCTGCATGATTAAAATAGTAAACCTTTGCTATATCTTCAAAAAAATCTTTTACTCTTTGTGAATCTACAATTTTGTCTTTTGCACCTATATATACCTCTATATCTATACCATCTCTTCTCAACTCCAAAAGCTTTTGTCTATTCCACCTGTACCTAAGTAGATACTCTAAATCTCTGATATTTGTATCCACTTTGTAACTCAAAAGTTCACTGGCAAAGAGGGGATAGGCACTATTTGCAAAAAACTGTTCCTGGTAAGAGTTGGGATTATTGAGATATGCTTTTAGTTGCATTGATATAAATCTCTCTTTTTTATGTTGAAAAAAAGCAGGAGAAAAAAGTTGTAACAGATTT
>JAMOSA010000158.1 GCA_027063325.1 Campylobacteraceae bacterium | reverse complement strand
TTGCTCCCATAACTCCCCCATTTTATAGTAAGTCATTTATGATATTGTACCCTAAAAAATACTCTATTTTAATAGATAGAGGTATAAATGAGATTCATTTTTTGGTTAATATTAAATTATAAATTTTACTATTTAAATTTGGTTTTTTATAATATTGTGATATACTGTAAAGATTACCATATAAAAGGGGGGTTAAAATGAAAAAATATGGTTTTGGATTATTGATAATGGCAGGGGTATTTATATTTACCACTCCACAGAGTTTGAGTGCGCGTGATTATCGATATATGTCATGTTATGAATTGTGGTATGCCAGAAATAAAATATTTGCAGATGAGGGCTATTGTTTTACTACCAGAAGAGCTATAAGAACATTTGGTAGAAGATGTTATCCCCCATATGGCAGACTTACAAGATGGGAGAGAGATGAAGTTGATTTGATAAAGAGATGGGAATATAGAAAAGGTTGTAGATAAAAGTGTGGGCAATGGGTATTTTACCCACCGCCTACAAAGTGTAAAAACTCTATTTTATCTCCATCTTGGGGTATAAAACTGTCCCATTTATCCTTTTTTACTATCTCCATATTTACAGCTGTTGCCATAACTTTATCCAAAATACCAAGGGTATTTAAAATCTCTTTTAGTGTAATCCCCTCTCTATACTCCATAGTTTCACCATTTATAATAAGTTTCATTATCCTATCCTCAATTGTATAGTACTATTTATTTCAAGTGATTTTATCAGAAATTTAACCTTTGTCAAGTACAATTCATACAACCAAATCAGACAAAATTAAAACAGGGAACATATAAATGGACAAAAACAGATATTTTAGATTTATGCTTTTTACAGGTGTACTTGTACTGCTTACAGGTTGTAATCACAAAGTACCACAGCCAACACTGCCAAAAGCAGAACAAAAACCAAAAAAAGAGAGAGTCAGATGGAGTGATTCATCAAGATACTCTGCTTATGAAGAGCATTATAAATTAAAACCAGAACCTTTTAGTCTAGATAGCAACCAAAAAGATCCTGAACTGTTGGGACCTCAAAGTACAGTAAACAAAACTCAAAATAGAGTAACTACAAATGAAGTTTATGATACGACTCCCACACCAAAACCAGCGGTAAAAAAAGGTGTATCTAAATCTGAATGTATAGATATGTTGGGATATGACAAATTCAACTCATATGCCAAAAAGTATGGAAGTGAAGCAGCTGCAATCAGAAGATGTAATATGATGAGAAGATAATTAAAATTAAAAATATTTTTTAGTAATACAGAGATAATTCTATCTCTGTATTGTTTCAATCAATCTCCAATACTGAATATACAGGAGCTTTTATATCATCTTTGCCATTTAAAAATGTCAATTCCATTACAAAACAGCACTCTACACACTCAGCACCTACTTGTTCTATCAATTCAACTGCTGCTTTGGCTGTACCACCAGTTGCTATCAAATCATCTACCAAAAGAACCTTGGAACCTTCCTTGAATGCATCTATATGTATTTCAACTTCATCAAAACCATACTCAAGTGCATACTTTTGGGCTACTGTAGTATATGGTAGTTTGCCTTTTTTTCTAATAGGTACAAATCCTATACCCAATCTGTCTGCCAACATGGCACCAAAAATAAATCCTCTTGATTCAATACCTGCTATATAATCCAATCCATAACTGCTGTATCTCTCTTTTAGATGTTCTGTTAGTTTGTTTAATGCTGTTGGATTGTTTAGTAGTGTTGTAATATCTTTGAACATAATTCCTGGTTTTGGAAAATCAGGAATTGTACGAATACTGCTTTGTATTATCTCTTTGTCATTGCTTGATAACTCTTTTGACATACTCTTCTCCTTTTAAAATTTTGATCCTAAAATTCAAATCCACCACCCTGCCCTTTGTTCATACTCTCATATACAGCTTTTACATACTCATCTCT
>JAMOSA010000157.1 GCA_027063325.1 Campylobacteraceae bacterium | reverse complement strand
CATACTCATCTCTAATACTACATTCAAGTATATCTTGACACTCAAAGCAACTTTTATAACCTTTTTGTTCCTGACATGAATTTAATATATCCAACTTCTCATTCAGTGCTTTTTGCCAAATATCTTCACTCCTGCTATTTGGCGACTCTTCAACCATTATTTGCTACTCCATAAGCCTCTTTCAATCTCTCTATCTCATACTTTGAACCAAAAAAGCATGGTATGGTATCATGATGGTGTTTTGGAGAAGAGTCCAAAAGTCTCTCTCCTTTATCATCAATTGCCATACCACCTGCTGATTCAAATATAAGTGCAAAAGGCAATGCTTCAAAGAGTGCTCTTAATTTTCCTTTTGGTTTATCTTCTGCCGGTGGATATGCAAATATACCCCCTCCTTTTAGAAGAACCTGATGCAAATCAGGAACCATACCACCACTATATCTGAGCCTGTACCCCTCATCAAACAGAGATTTTATAAACTCTTTATGTTCTGGATACCAATACTTTTGTGTACCTCCTGGAGCACAAATTTTACCTTTATCTTTCATCATAATATCACACACTTCAGTAAAGAGTTCACTGTTTCCATACTTGTAGTGTCTAGTATGTTTGCCACGCACTGCTGTAATCATCTCAAGTCTTGGACCATATATAATATATGCTGCCCCTACTAGTGTATCACCTGATGGTTCTCCTTCATATATACCAAATATGGAACCAACTGACAAATTTACATCTACTATACTAGAGCCATCCAAAGGATCATAACATATTGTATATTTGCCATTTTCATGTACAGGAATTACATCCTCTTTCTCTTCACTAATAATTGCTTTTACTAAACTCAACTCTTTTAATCTATGCTCTATCAGTTTGTCACTGGCTACATCTAACTTCAACTGTTCATCTCCGGTGGCATTACAGTTTTGGCTATATCCCAAATCCTCCTCTTTTATCATCTTGTCAATCTCTGGAGCAATCTGTTTAATCTTCTCAAATATAGTTAACATCTCTTATCCTTTCATACTTTTGGCATTTTTATCTATCCACTCTATTATAGTATCGGTATCATTTAGATCCAAAATATCAATACTCTTTGGTATATCATATTTTGAAATATCTATACTATCATCTATAGCTATTGCATCAACAACCAAGAGATATTCACTATCTATTTTACCTCTAAATATCCCTATTCTTGGTAAAGGCAGATACTTTAATCCCTCTACCATAAGTAGATCATACTCTCCAAACATATCAGCAATATTTGATATACTACACTCTTTGTGTTTAAACAGTGTAGTTTGTGTTGGTGAAACTACTGCTACATTGGCTCCTGTATGAAAAAACCTGTAACTGTCTTTACCCTCGGTATCAAACAGTGCTTTGCTTGATGGATCATGTTTGATAATGGCTATCTCTTTTGTCTCTATCAATCTGTTTGCAATTTTTTCTATAATAGTCGTTTTACCACTATTTGATGGACCTGTAAATGCTACTGCTTTATACTCCATATAAAACCTTTACTTATATATATATTATGATTGTAATATAATTGTCCTGATTTTATAGATAGTATGATACAATCAAAGCTATATTATCAAAACAGGATAGAAGATATGAGTAGAGTATATATAGTAATTACAGTAGTTATACTGCTATTGAATGGTTGCAGTGACAAAGGGGTACAAAAATCATTTAAATTGTTAAAGAGTAACAATACCAGATACTCTACTCTTAAAAATAGTGAGAAGGTTGTATTTGCACAAGGAAATGAAGATGAAGTAGTTGTACTGTTAAACTATCTGCCAAACAAAAATGACAAATCAAACAGCAACAGACAAAAGTATGAGAGATTTGTTATATCTTTGTATCCTGAAAATAGTGATATTTTGAAATCACTTAAGATTGGCTCAAAAAAGCCTATATATACCCAAAAAGTATCCCACTCATC
>JAMOSA010000156.1 GCA_027063325.1 Campylobacteraceae bacterium | reverse complement strand
GCTATTACGCTAAAATTGAATTCCAAATATTAAATTTAAGGAATAGTTATGGATATATTGTTGATAGGTGCGGGTAATATGGGAATGGCTATCTTATCTGGATTGGTATCTAAAAACCATAATATAAGTGTAGTAGAGTTAAACCGTACCCAAAGAGAGAAGTTGTCAAAACTCTATCCTGATATAGATATATACAGTTCAACTCCAAGAGTGGATGACAAAGTGGTAATATTGGCAATCAAACCGCAGTCACTTCCAGTATTTGAGTGTAACGGTCAGGCTATAGCTGTCATATCTATACTTGCTGGTACACCAATAGATAGCATCAAAGAAAAAATTGAAGCCAAATATTATATTAGAGCTATGCCAAATATTGCAGCTTTGTATAACAAGTCAGTAACTTCTGTAACTGGTGATATGGAGTTCAAAGATGAAGCAATGGATATAATATCTTCTATTGGGAAAGCAATTTGGTTAGATAGTGAGAAGCATCTTGATATTGCAACAGGGCTTGGAGGATCTTCTCCTGCATGGCTTAGTATGGTTGCTGAAGCCTTGAGTGATGGTGCTGTAAATTTGGGACTTCCTCGAGATAAAAGTATGGAGTATCTATCTGCTTTATTTGATGGTATGGGGGCTTTGCTCAATGAGCATCCTGCAATAATCAAAGATAGAGTGATGTCACCTGGAGGTACAACAGCTGCTGGTTATCAGATATTGGAAAAAGATGGTATAAGAGGTAGTTTTATAGATGCTATGGAGGCATGTTATAATAGAAGCCAAGAACTTGGCAAAAAGTAACAAAGAGGCGGTAAGGGTTACCGCTTCATACTACTTATACAGTTTTTCATAGAGTTTTGTAATCTCATCCATTTTTGATGTTATATTATCTGTACTTGTATATACAATAAAGGGGAGTCCACCTTTTTCTATATTTAGATAAAACTTATATACAACTTTCCAAAGTTTATCAACTTGGGCTAATTTTTGGTTGATTTTGGCAGTATTTTCCTTGTTTTCCATCAATACCTTGTGATGCTTTGCAAATTCGGCAACAGAGGCATTCATCTGATTAACTGTATTTTTATCTCTAATTCCTGCTTGATATGCTATATAGTATTTTGCAATTCTTTGGGAGAGCATTCTTTGCTTTCCTGAATAATCAACCATAATAGAACCTTTGATATTGACTTTTTTCTTTAGGTAATCTACTACATACTGACTACCCTCAAGCATAGTTTCACTAAGATCTAGTACAAGTTGTGCATCATTAAAGCTATATGGCTTTTTTACTATACTAAAGAGTTCGCTCATACTCATATCTACAAAAGAGAGTAGGTTCTTAATTTCTGGATCATTTATAGATTTGTCAATTATCTTTTGATTTTCTTTAAAGAATTTTATAGATAATGCTAACTGTTTTGTAGCTTTTCTTACTGCTACTTTGTTTCCAATATATAGATAATCTTTAGCAATTCTTTGAGAAAGCATTCTTTGTTGACCTGCAATATTAATCATATGGACTATATCTTTTTTTGCCATTGTTTTGACTTGTGTAGGTGCAGAGAGTACTGCAGGTGGTGCAAATAGCAAAGTTGCCCCTATAATGAGTGCTGTTTTTTTCAGCAAACTTTTCATTAACCACTCCTTTATACGAATTCATTTTAACCTGTTGCACCACCATTGGTACAACAAATTAATCTAACTTGTGTAAGTATATCATTAGAGATCTTTACATTATTAAAAAAAGTCACATTTTGATTGTAATATGCAACTTTTTTATTTTTGTGTGAAAATATCTACACTTACTACTAAAATCTATTTAATTATTTTATATATCTTGGTAAATTTGGAGATAGTGCTGTGAGTATCTCATATGAGATTGTACCATAATGATTGGCTACATTAAGAGCATTATCTATTATACATATCTCATTTTGGGTAGATTCTACAGATAT
>JAMOSA010000155.1 GCA_027063325.1 Campylobacteraceae bacterium | reverse complement strand
GAGGCAAAAAGGAAGCCACCATCAGGACACCCATAACTGATATTTTGTTTGATGAAAAGAAGCTTGAGCATATTATAAAAAAAGATATAAGAGCTGAGTTTGCAAAATATATTTTACCAACCCTAACAGAGCCAAATGAGATATGGGCTGTTCGATTCAAAGGAGAAGATGATAAATATTTCAAAAAGAGGTATAGATACATCAAGCTTTTTAAAGAGAAAAAAGAGAACACTCTTGCTGTAAGTGAATTGCTAAGAGATGGGAGTGTATTTGTAACCTTTATAAAAATAAACAAACCATCTCAAATAGATAAACAAAGAGTAGGTATCTTGATGTATTTTAATAGTATTGTTTTTGGGGAGTAGCCAACCTTGAACGGTTTTAGGAAAAACCGCCAAACCCATTGGTTTACTCCAAAGCCTCCCCACTCTTTGAAGCAGAGCCAACTGGTTGGTATCTTGATTATAGCATAAAGGAGAACAAGATGAAAATAACAGCAGATATGAAAGATGCTGAGTTAAAAATGACACTAAAGCAATTATCCCAAAAACTAAACAATCTCAAATCTCCTCTAAATCATACCGGTTATCATCTATTAGAAATTGTATCAAACAGTTTTGAGAACGAAGCCTCTCCAGATGGCACTAACTGGGCAAACCTGAGTCCTAAGTATTTAGACTACAAAAGAAGAATAGGAAAAGAGAAGAAGTTGCAAATATCAAGACATCTTGAAAACAGTATAGATTTTGAAGCTACAACAGATTATATGATATTAGGAACCAATCTAATATATGCTCCCATTCACCAGTTTGGAGGCAAAACAGGCAGAGGACACAAAGCCACTATCCCCTCTCGCCCCTTTTTACCAATTACCAAAGATGCTGATATATACGAAGATATAGTAAAAGATATAGTAGAAATCTTCAAAGATTATCTTATCTAACTTGCTATATTTACACTCTTTTTAATAGGATAAAACCTCTTTGCTCTGCCATCTAGCACATAAACCCAAAGCTCACCAACGCCATCACTTAATATCTTTCTACCCTGTTTATCATCTCTTTTTTTACCAAACGCCTTTAATATATCGGTCTGGTTAGCTCCAGGATTTTGCTCTATAAAGCTCTTAAATGCAACCTCAAGCTCTACTCTGCTGAGTCTATCTCTTTTAAAACTAATCTTATTGCTATCTTTATTACTCTTTTGCCAAGCTCTTAAACTCTTTATCTCTTGTAATATCTCATACTGTATAGTTGCAACTGTCTCTAAGCTTTTAGCAATATTCTCTAACCCAGCCATTACTACTTTTAAACTCTCATTTTGATTACCCAAAGAGTAGCTTCCACTCTTTCTAATAGCAGGTAACACCTCTTTTGTAACCCACTTTTTAAAAACTTTTGCTTCTGGTTTGTTTGAACGAAGTATAAGAGTATATAGACCGCTTTCGTTAATGCAAGTCATTTCTCTTGTTTGACCTGAGGAGTAAATTTTACTCTTCAGCTTTTCATCATCATCAAGCTTTCTTAATGCAACTTTTGTATCTTCGTAACCAAGCACCTCACAAACATCTTTAGCAACCCATAATGGCTCCCCGTTTGCATCTTGCAAAACTCTAATCTCTTTCGTACCGTAATTAAATGGAATAATATTCATAAACTCTCCTTTAAAATATTTTGTAAAGCATACCCATAAAGTATGCTCTATCAAACACTCCAAAACCAAATCTTTAGCCTTAGCAAGAAACCTCTTTTTTACCACAATCAAACTTTTGCAAAGTACCCATCTTTAGGTGTTTTTTGCATTATTGTGGTAACTGTGTCTTATGTGTTGGATTTGATAATATCTCTGACTCTAGTTATACTCAGCTCAAACTCTTTGGCTATATCTCTTAGATTTATCCCACTTTGATACCTCTTTAATATCTCTTTGTCTCTGCCCATTCTCTTGAAAGAGGGTATATATATATTGCCACCTCCATACTCTTTGACCACCCTCTCTATGCTATGCTCCTTGCAAAACCGATAAAACTCTTCAAACAATTCATAACTATTTATTGCCATCTATCTCTCCTTTTGTCTTTTTTAGAGCCAATATAGCCTTTGAAGCACTCTTTTTAGAGTATCTATCTACACTTATCCTAAGCTCCCCTTCAAACCTCTTTAGAAACCAAATCAAAGCCCTTTGGCTTTTGTCTCTTGCTACCTCACTCCAAAGCTCTTTTAATAATCTCTCCTGGGCTTTGCTCATCAATCTTGTATGACTCAAACTACCTCTTCTGAAATTCAAATAATCATTCAACTCTATCAATTCACTTATACTAAGCTCTTTGCTACTTTTTACCCCAAAATGCTCCTCCAAAAGCTCTCTGTATGCCTCTTTGTCATCTTTGTAATAGTTTGTATATCTCCTAGACAGATGCACTGCTCTAATTAATGATTTTTTCAACTCCTCTTGAGCTTTTGTTAATCTCATCTCTACTCCTTTGCTCTATATAATTTCTTTCTGCCCTCAAATCTCACTTCCCAAAATTCACCTATAAATCTTTCTAATTTGACTCTACTGCTTTTGTCATCTCTTTTTTTGCCAAGTGCTGCTAAGATATCAGTTTGAGTCTTCTCTTTGGTATCAAGTATGCTCAAAACAGACTTTATAAACTCCTCCTCTTCACTATCTACAGCCACAAAGCTATCCTCCCCCTCACTCAAACAAAAACTCTTTGTATCTACTATAAAACTCTTATCCTTTATTGGGTCTCTATCATTTTCTACCTTTAGTGCATAATATATACTAGCTCCTCTCTTTAATCTCTGCTTTAACTCATATACATTATCAGCCGCCCTTACAAACTCAGCACTCCCCTCTATAAACTTTCCACTCTTTGTAGCATGATGCACAAGCACTACTGAAGCTCCACTCTCTCTTAGTGCTTTCATCACCTCCATAAACTCTTTTGCTGCTTTGTCATTTTTGACATCAACAAAATCCCTAGTACTATCAAACACAAAAAGAGTATCTTTATATACACTCCCAAAAGCACTCTTTTTAAGCTCACTCAACAACGCTGCTGGAGCTATTCTCAAGCTTCCCTTTGTTATATATCTAACACCATCATATATCAATAGGTTTTTATCTACCCCTCTGCTAACAAGTTGTCTTTTGGGGTTATCCAAATCAATATAATAGACTCTCTTTACAAGCTCTTTTTTTACAAGCTCTCTGACAAGCCCATACATAAACCAAGTCTTACCCTGACTTGCTGCTCCATATATCATACTGATAGCCTCTTTTACCAAAAACTCATCTATTAAATACTCACTCCTACCCTCACTAAGCTCCTTTATATCTATTGCCAAGCTATCCAAATCAATCATCTTCTAGCCTTGCATCTGCTCGTATATACTCTTTGATTCTCTCAAAATATCTCCTAATCTCTGGATTCTCAACTCTTATTTCAAAATCCCCTTTTGCCCTGTCAGCTCTTTGTTCTTGTTTTTGTGTCTCTTTTTTTCTGCTTTGCACAAAAGCAGCTTTTATGCTTCTAAAGATTAGTACCTCTTTTAATCCTTTCTCTTTATAAATCTCTCTCATTCTTTTTAAAATCTCACTCTTTTTCATCTCAAATTCACCTACTGCACCAGGATGATCAAAATAAAGTACCAAAACTTCACCACTTATACTCCCATATACAAATCTACTCTCAAGCTCTAAAAAAGCTCTACTAAGCTCTCTTATTGCTCTTGCCTCTTTTAGTTTTGGAGAACTCAATATATCTACACTATTCAAATCTGCTCTCTTTGCTTCAGCACTGCTTATCATAAAAACCTCCTCCAAATTTAACTTAACAAAACCTCCCCAAAGGGAGGCTCTATAAGCTAAATACTCGAAAAATCCAAGCTTATCTGCTTCCAGGGCTTCTCAATACTCTCTCTTTTGTAGAATCTAATGTAACTCCGGGAGCTTACAATCTGCGTTGCATCATCAATTATCTCCATAGCCTCTTGCCATTTTGGATGCTCAATCTCATAACTCTTTAGCTTCATAATCTCTTTTGTATTTACATTCCCCTTTTTATCTACCTCAAATGCCTTTGTAATTAGTGTCTTTATTACAGGATTTGCATCTTTTGTTGCTTCCTTGAAAAACTCATCAAGCTTTACTTTTGCTATATTTAACTTCTCATCAAACTCTATTCTGTCACTTACACTCACTGTTATTTTGAATGTTCCACTAAAATTCTCCAGACTCAAATTACCCTTTTTGCTATTGCTTTTTGCATCCAATCCATACTTTTGCAAAAGCATCTCATAATAACTCTCTATATCCTCAAATGCCTCTTTTTTGAACTCTCTTAGTATCTCTTGCTTCTTTATTGCCTTTTTGCAAAGCTCCTCTACAAACTCATCTCTTAACTGCTCATCTACTCTTATTAAATCCTTGTGTGTTGGATTACCTCTTTTGTCTATCCACATCCCATTGTTATCTACTATTGCCATCACTTCTCCTTTATTTGTTTGAAATCTTCTAAAAATTCACTCTCTAAATAGATACAGTGTTTAGTTATAATCTCTCTGCCAAAAAGCCCTCTTTTTATATCCTTGACTTCTACTTTGTATCCCTCTTTTTTGTGTATAAATAGATCGCCTACTTCTATATTCACCTCCTTGTTTTGTGGATGTATATACTCTGTAGCATCTACCCACTCACTAAATTTTCTCAACCCATCAGGGTTATTTGTATGCAATACTGTCACCTCTTTGCCATTTTTATACCCTATCACTTTCATCTCTTCTCTCCTCTGTATAGATAATATCTCTCTTCAAACTGCTTTGTTTTTTGCTTTAGTACTATCACCCCCTCTTGCTCCAGCTTCCATACAAGCCACCTAGCATAAGAGAGTTTTATATCAAACACTATTAGCAAATCACCTGCTCTAAATACTCTGTTTCTTCTAGCAAAAGCCAAAATCTTCTCTCTTAGGCTTCTTCTACCACAAACTCTTTTTTTGTAAACTCTCTTCTTTTGGGCATTTGAGCCTCTTTGTGGTAATTGTGTCTTATGTGTCATCTCATAACTCCACTTGCTCTAAACTCCTCTAAGCCTACAGATTTAACCTCATTCAGCTCTGCCCACTCCTCAATCCGTATCAAAAAAACCCTTATCTCTCTTAGATTTGCATATCTTTTTGCAAAATAATCAATCAACTCCTCTTTTATCTCTACTTCACAAAGTTCACAAAATGCCGCTATATCATCCCTGCCAATTGGTTCAAACTTTACTATCTCAGTCAATCTGCTAAAATAATGTTTGTGCCTTTTTATTTTTGCTAGGCTATTTTCCATACCCACAAAAAATACTATGCTTTTTGTCTCATCATGTATGTCTCGAAACAGTTCAAACACTTCACTCTTACCAGATCTCAAAAGGGTATCTATCTCATCAATTATTATCACTCTACTCTCTATCAAAAGAGTCTCTATCACCCTATTAAAAAGTGTACTGCTTCTACCCCTCTCATCTATCTTTAACTCTTCACAAAGCCTCTTTAATACACTGCTAACACTCCAAGTCTGATCGCACCTTAGAAGTATTGCATCTTCGTTTGCTACAATCCTCTCTAGGCTTACACTCTTGCCCAGCCCAAAACTTCCATATGCCAACCCCATTCTGTCTGCATCAAGTGGCAATCTCTTTAGTCTTGACATAGATTCATACAATTTGATATAATTCCTTGTTTTTATGAATCTATTTTTCATAGTCTCTCCTTATTCTTTTTTTTGGGGAGGCTACGAAGCTACTTTATTTGCAGCTTCCCAGCTCTCTTTATATTTTTTAGCTAACTCTTTAGTTTTATCACTAATGCAGTTGTGTTTTAACTCCCACACAAAACGATCATATGGGCTATTAAACACAGGTCTTTTATTCTCTACTACCACCACACTCTCATCTTTTAACTCACTATGCACCTCCTCTCCATTGTCCTCCAGTGCCTCTATTACACTCTTTGTTACTTCACTCTTCTCTTCATATCCAATCTCCTTTACCTGCTCTTCTATCTCACCAAGTTTCGCTTCGATATGCTCTCTCATATACTCGCTACTCTCTGCTCGAAGTTCCTCTAAAGCCTTAACATAAGCTCTTAATCTCTTATCAAACCTCTTAGTAGCCTTAATATATTCAGCCCTACTTTTACCCTCAAACTCCTCATTAGTAGCAGTGCAAATATAGTTATACTCGCTATCATACACATATACCCTGCCAAGCTCATCATCTGTTAGCACAATCACACTCTGCCCAACAAATTCCCAAAGCTCCGACGCTGTATAGTATATGTTTTGCACTCTAATGCCCTTTTTAGTAACTCTCTTAACCTCACTAAGCCCAACCATTACATTAAGTACTCTTACATCGCTAATCCTCCTAACTGCAACCTCACTAGCCTCCCATTTCTCAATCGGCTTACTGTTTATTCCCCTATGCAATCTATTCTCATACATCACAATCCACTTATCTATCCAATTCTCCAATTCCACCTTACTCATAGGCACTCTCACCAAGGTTCCCTTATTCTCCTTTTTTAAAGCAAACTTTTTAGCAAACTCATTTCCACTCTTTGCCTCCTCTTGCCATCTCTTTTGTGCTTCAAGCTTGGCTACAAAACTCTGCTGATTCTGCAACTTCTCTCTATCAGCTACACTATGCCCAATATACCCCTCAAGCTCTTCAAATAGCTCATGACTCAGTGTTCTAAAAAACCTCTCAATGTGCGGTTTATAATATCCGCTATAAGGTGGTGTCAAAATCTGCTCAATCCCAAGCCTACTACACATCAAACCAAAATTATTACTCCTATAATCCTTACCGTTATCAGTCTTGACACTTTCAGGAATCCCAAGCTTCATAATAGCTTTTCTAAAAAGCCAACTCAGTGTCTCAAAACTAGCACTCTCAGCCAACACCACCACAACTCTACGGCTATAAACATCAATAGCCGCACTAAGTATCATCCTCTTGCCATCACTTGTCATAATATCTGCAGGTGTTGCATCAAGCTCCCAGAGTTGATTCCTATAAGCAACCCCACTATCAGCTTGTCCAAAAGCAGGTCGATACAAACTAACAGCCTTGGTAGGGTCTTCGCTAACCTTCACCAAAAAGGCATTTTTCTCTTTAAACTTCTCAATATACCTCTTTATTGTTGTATAGCTTGGTGCATCCTCTTTGTATCTATTAACCACATACTCCCAAACTCTTTTTACCTTCCTATGTGGCTTTTCCAGTATAAGCCTCTCTATAAAGCTACCCATCTCCTTGTCTATCTTCTTGGTTCCTCTATCTCCACCCCTGCTATCAATCAAAACATATGCAGGTGGAATACCTCTCTCTTTTGCCTCTCTTACTCTCTTTACCCACCTAAAAAAACTCGCTTCGCTAATCTCGCCAAACTCTTCATATCTATCAGGCAAACTCTTTATAAAAACATCAAAAGAGACTCTTTTCTGCCTCCTCTCCCACAAAGCAACTAAACCAGCTTTTAAAATAGCCTCCTGTTTCTTACTCTCATCAGCCCTAAGCCAAGCCTTATCGCTATTTTTTAACTCCAACTCCACCTTTTTCTCTTTTATCTCTTCAAACCAATATATAGGCTTATTAACCCCACTAACTCTTTTTTTGCTAACCTTGTATCTAATACCATCAATCAACAAACTCTCTTTGTTTTCATAAGCTTTTTTTGCTTGTCTTGTAATAGTTGTTTTGTCGTTATTTGCTTTTTTTGCTAACTCTTCAACTCTCATCTATCACCTCTCTATCCAAAACTCCATCTTTAACCAATGCTTCAACCATCTTTCTATATTTAGGAGCTTTTTTCTTGTTTTTTATCCTAAGTTTCCCGTCCAAAAACAAAGACAAAGTAGTATGGCTCACCCCAATCTTTTTTGCATACTTTTTTACCCCAAAACCTCTACTATCAAATTTATCTCTAAGTGTCATTTTTAATCCTTCTAAAAATTTGCTCTTTAAACAAAAATAAAATATATTCCTCTCTAAAGAGCAAAAAACTAAACAATACTAAGTTAAATAACACAACCTTTCAATAAACTCTCATTTTGAGTGATAATTTATGCTATAATTAGCATTAATAACCTAAGGGTTAATGTAATTATAAACATATTTGTTTAGATTGTCAAGCATTTTAAACAGATTTGTTAATTTTTAAGGATTTTTTATGGAGTTTGGGGATAGATTAGTAATATTTAGAGAAAAAATGGGCTTATCACAACAAGAATTAGCAGAAAAAATAGGAATAAAGCCACAAGCATTAGCAAGATATGAAAAGAATAAGTCTAAACCTTCTATTGATTTAGCAAAGAAATTAACAAATTTGTTTAATTTAAACACTAATTGGCTCCTCACTGGTGAGGGAGAAATGCTAAAATCTACCAAAGATATTCAAGACTGCTCTCAAGATAAAAATATTATATATATAGATAAGCTATCACTCCAAGCAGGTGCAGGTGCAGGAATATACAACTATGAAGTTGAAACAATAGAAAAAGTTCCTATCTCTCTATCTCTCTTTAAAACACCTCAAAACCCAGACCACCTAAAAATCATCCAAGTAAACGGCGACTCAATGGAACCAACACTAAAAGATGGCGACTATGTCATCATAAACACCACTCAAATATCAGCAAACGATGGTATCTATGCCCTTTTGTATGATAATGCAGTAATAATCAAAAGAGTACAATTCTGCCTAAACGGCAATATCAAAATAATAAGCGACAACCCAAAATACGATAGCTTCACCTTTAAAAAAGAAGAATTACAAGATCTAAATATAAAAATCTTAGGCAAAAAGGTAATGCAAATCTCATAATAAGGATAAAAAAATGAAACTATCAAAGCTACTACTAACACTGCTATTAATAAGCAACACTCTGCTTCTATCAAAAAGTAACAACACTAAACCAACAGAATATCTCTATAAATATGAGAACCTAATCAACTCCTCACTAACTGCAATGAAACAACACTTCACTATAAATATCAAAAAAATAGAAAAATCTACAAAAGATGAAGCCCAAGCCACACTAACGGCAAAAAACAAAAACATTGCTCTAACTGTTTCATCCGACAACAAAGGAATAAATTTACTTACTTTTGCAGGTGGAGGAGATGGCACGCCAAACTCAGCAATAGAATTATCAGTAGCAGCTGTAAGTGCAATATTAGCTTTAGATGATCCTTTCGTTAGCAAAAAAGAACGAGGAAAAGTTTTTCATCTAATAAACTTTCCAAAAATAACAAGAATCAATGAGCCTAATCACTTTAAGTACAAAAACTATAACATTACTTCCTCTTTTAGCTCTCTAACAGGTCTGATTATTATAGCCCAAAGAGCTAAACAACAACACCCCAAGTAACTTTTTACTGGGGGTGTTAACCCCTCTACTATGGGTATTAATTCAAAATCTACCTACCACATAACCACAATACCACCACAATCAAACACCCAAAACCCTTATGCTTTAAAAATATATGCCACAAACAAACCACTATCTTTTTTTATCACTCTCTACCACTCAACCAACCACAATCTCTTTACCTAACAATACTCTCTACTCTCATTTTGAGTGATTGCATTTTATTATTACAAAGTGTGCATTTTACCACTCACTACCACAATCATTACCACTCAAAATTTATTAAAAAACACAACTCTATTATCAAAACCAGAGCTAGATACTTTTACTACTGTCAAAACCCTATATATCGCACTTTAAAGACAATAAATCAAATATTTTTTCATATAAATTTCGCTAAAAATGAAGAATAGTGAAAATTTGTATTGTGGTACCTATATCCACAATCATCAAAATGAGAGTAAAAAACCCTCAAATACCCCTAAAAATCGCCTTTTCTAAAACTATCCCCTCCACTCTCATTTCATATACCCTCTTACACTTATTTTGGATTATCTAAGTAGTAGTGTAACAGTAGATATAAGAGGTATAATAAAAGCATTAAATGATAAAGATTTAGATAGCTTCAAAGAAGCAATAGAGTCTTTGTTTGCTTCAATAGCATATAACAATTATACAAAAAATAGTATAGGAGAGTATGAGGGTTATTATGCAAGTGTTTTATATGCATATCTGGCTGGAAGTGGATTAAATATAGTAGCTGAAGATGTAACAAGTATAGGTAGAATGGATTTGACAATAATATTTAGAGATAGTGTATATATACTAGAGTTTAAAGTAAATGGAAGTAATGCACTAAATCAGATAAAAAACAAAGATTATGCCACTAAGTACAAAAGTAGATATACAGATATATATTTAATTGGCATAGAGTTTGATAGCCAGAGTAGAAATATTGCCAATTTTGAGTGGGAGAGGGTGTAGAGATTTGATTTGAGAATAAAATCTTAATTGGAATTAAAAATTAAAAGAGGGTTTTACTATTTACAATCACTGATATTCATCAAAGATTTACACAATCTATTAAACATTATGATGGAGAACTCTATTTTCTTGCTAAGTTCTTCATCCAAAATATTCTTTTTTGCTTTGTCATCTATGATTTTAAAAATCTTAAACAACTCTACTGCTCCCAAATTTCCTGATGTTCCCTTTAGGCTATGGGCATACTCATGCAAACTGTTTGCATCTTTTTTTACAAAAGCATCTCTCATCTTTGTCAGGCTCTCTTTTGATAGTCTGCAAAAATCACACAGTATGGATATATAAAACTCTTTGTCATAACCTGCTCTTTTTAATCCATCTTCTATGTCTATACCCTCAATACTATCTAACTCTTTGTCTGAAAACTCTTTTTCTGTTTTTGTTGATATTTTTGGCTGAGTATCTGTATCTGTTACTTTAGTCTGTCTGCCCAAATAGTTTTGCAGTACCTTATAGAGTGCATCTATATCAATTGGTTTTGTCAGGTAGTCAGATATTCCAATACTTTTGGCTTTTTGAAGTTCTTTTTCATCTGCATCATTTGCACTCAGTGCTACAATTGGTACATTTTGACACATTGGAATCTGTAGAATATTTTTTGAGGTTTCATATCCATCCATTTCCGGCATATTTATATCCATCAAAATCAAATTAATCTTATTGCATTCACTCTTCATCAACTCTATAGCTTTTTTACCGCTTGATGCTTCTATTGTATCTACTCCTATATTATTCAACAAAGCTCTTATAAGTGATCTATTTATGAGATTATCATCTACAATTAGTACACTATATCCATTGAGTGTAGTTTTATCACTTTCACAATTTTTTGTATAGAGTGTAAATGATATAATACTTTTGTCATCTTTGTAGCTTATGCCAAAGTCGCCAGAGAGAAGTTTTATATCCCGTTTTGCCATATGTAGATCTGATAGAGTATTTTCATCTGTATCGGCAGTTGTATTATCTTTGTCTATATAGACTACCTTAAAATTCAGAGAACTTCTTTTATTATCTTTTGGCAAATATTTTATTAGTAGTTGAATATTTGAATTTGTATGTCTTATGGCATGTTTTAATATATTGAATATGATATGTTCTATCTGGTTTGCTTCACCAAGCAGATATTGTGGAATATCTTTATCTATATCTACTATGAGATTGCATCCTCTTTCTCTCAGTCTGTTTTCTATGGCACTCTTTACTCTGTCTATTATTGAATATACATTGAATCTGTTATATTTGGATTCATCTGTATCTGAACCCAACAATTCATAGTAGTACTCAAGCATAGAGTTTGTTACTCTTATTAACTCCTGAGAACTGTTTAACAGTTGTACAAGCAACTCTTTTTCCTCTTTTTGCAAATTCAATTTTGATAATTGATGGGTAATTAACAATAGATCTGTAAATGGTTCTTTTATATTGTGTGAATACTTTTCCAAAAATAGTTTCAATGATGCAAGTTTTTTATCGGTTTGAGATTCAATTGGTAGCTTTATATTATCTATACATCTATAACATATACTTTTTAATTGTTCACTAAGCATATCATTTTTTAGTGGTTTTAGTATGATATTACGCAAATTGCAATCAATAAGAGATGAGAGCAAGTCACTATTGTCTCTTCTTGAGAATATTATAATACATGGATTACTTTGCAAATTTTGAATACTCTCTTTGATATGTTTTGCTATTGCACTCTTTTCTTTGTTTACAGGAGGTAGGTCTATCAGTACTATATCTATATCTGGTGTTACAACCTCTTGTAGTTTTCGAAAATACTCCAAACCGACATTTTTTATAGAGATACTACTATATATTTTCTCCAAAGAGAGTTTTATTCTATTTAGTAGAGATTCATTTCTACCTATATATAGTACTGATAATGACTTTTTGTTTTGAGTACAACTGTTTACTTTTTTCATCTATCACCTAAATTGTTATATCTTAATTTAATTTGACCACTTTTTATATCTTATAATATAATTGTATCCAAAAAGTCAAAATTCACAACCATATTAGAGTATATTTTATAGATTTAATTGCCAGATAGTATATGTTTTTTTAGTACAAAGGTTGTAAAAGTACCTGTAAATACT
>JAMOSA010000154.1 GCA_027063325.1 Campylobacteraceae bacterium | reverse complement strand
AGCAATTCTTGATATAATCCCCAACCTTTTCCTTGATACCTCTCACTCTTTAATATCCCATCACCCTTGAAGTTGATATAATCAACCAGTATATAAGCTCCTTGCCTGTTTATAGAACCACTCTTGTTATATAAAAGTCTGTTGAAATTCTTTTTAATTATATCTTTGCTTTTCTTATTTGGAGCATATCTTAATAGTTTTGGATAAGCTTGTGATAATCTGTGTATCATAAATTTGGCTTGTAAAGCTCTGGTTTCATACAAAAATTTTGTCAACTCCTGCATCTTTTTACTGTTTGTCTCTTTTGCTGTTTTCCACTCTTTGTAACTGTTCCATATACAAGGAGTTTTTGGAGTCAACCACTTTGGAGCTTTTGCACCTTTGGCTGTAATATACTCCAGCATTGCAGGAAAAGCATGGAAAAACCACATAGGTTTATCTTTGGTAAACCATATAAAGTGACCTATTCCAAGAGAAGCAAACTCTTCACCCCTATTCCACCATACAAGATAACTCTTTTTGCCAGCTCCTTCATTGTACCAAATCTTTTGGGCTATCAAAGAGGCATCTTTGTTTGATATATCTATATCTTTTGCATCTGCCAAAAAAACAAATATCAATATCAATAAAAGTCTCTTCAAATATTAAACCTTCTGTGCTACAAATAGGGTACTTATACCCATTGAAAAAGGCTTTAGATATTTTATTTCAAATCCACTCTCTTTCAACTCTTCTACAAGCATCTCAGAAGTCAAAAACTGTTCAATTGAATTTGGCAAATATCTGTATGCTTCATAGTTTTTACTTACTAATCCTCCAATTGCAGGGAGTACCTTTTTCATATATATATCTACTACATTAGATACCAAACCCTCTTTTTGCTGCTTTGTAAACTCAAGTATCACTACAATACCATTTGGCTTGAGTACCCTATTAAATTCCAAAAGAGCCTCTTTTCTATCAACCACATTTCTAATACCATAACTTATAGAAAGAATATCTACACTTTCACTCTCCAAAGGTAGTTTTTGTGCCTTACCCTCTATAAACTCTGCAAAATCCACCTTTTTTTTTGCAACTTCAAGCATACCTACAGATGGATCTATACCTATAAATGATTCAACATCTATACCTTTTTTACCGGCTGTATCCTGCCAATGCAACAGCATATCACCAGTTCCTGTTGCTACATCTGCTATCTTTTTAATCTTTTGCTTTTTTAGTATCTCATACGCCTTGTTACAACCCTTTTTTCTCCATTGGATATCTATACCAAAACTCAAAACCCTATTTGCCAAATCATATGTTTGAGCTATATCATCAAACATAGATACAATCTGTTCTTGTTTTTGTTCTTTATTCAAAACGACTCCATATTTTAATATCTGTTTCTACTCCACTATGGTGTAAAAATTTCAATTTTTGTTCAATATTATAAGATAAGGTGTTTGTAGTTAGCTTAGGTGCTTGATATAAAAGCAACCAATCTATACTCTTTTGCAAAGCTTTTAACATACCCTCACCACCCTCTACAAGTATAAAAGAGGGTTTTTTGTATATATCTTCAAGTCTGTCGGATACCTCTACTTCTCTATCTTCTATTTTAAACAGGGGAATATCTTTGTCAAATATATTTTGATTTGAATATATTGTTATATTCGGAGCTTTACTCTTTGTATATCTACAATCCAGCTTTGGTCTGTCTGTGCGTACTGTATTACCACCAATTACCAATCTGTCACATACACTGCGAAGCTTGTGTACATCTGTTAGGGACTCTTTTGAGCTTATATATCCTCCGCCTATCTTACCATTTAGAGTCTGTGCCAATTTAAAGAGTACAAAAGCTCTCTTTTGCCATATTATAAAAGGCTCTATTAGATTATATGCTTCTTCTTTGCATACATCTATCTTTGTTTCTATATTACTCTTTTTTAGTATATCTATACCACCACTGTGACT
>JAMOSA010000153.1 GCA_027063325.1 Campylobacteraceae bacterium | reverse complement strand
CACACCCTTTTAGTGTACTTAATCTGTGGGCTATAATTATTAATGTTTTATCTTTGCTTACTTTGTATATCTCATCCATTATCTTACTCTCTGTCTCATTATCCAAAGCTGATGTAGCCTCATCAAGTACCAAAATTTCGGGGTCTGTATATAAAGCCCTTGCTATTGCTACTCTCTGTTTTTGACCTCCGCTAAGTTTTACACCACCTTCACCGACAAAAGTATCCAAACCTTGATGGTGTTTTTGTAAAAAATCCCATATATTTGCCTGTTTGAGTGCTTTTATTGCTCTATTTTTATCAAGAGGCTCTCCCATAGTGATATTTTGTGCTACAGTACCATCTATTAGATATATCTGTTGAGGTATATAACCTATCTTTCTTCTCCATGATTTTATATTGTTTTCATTTAGTATTGTATCATCTACTCTCACTTCACCCTTTTGGGGGCGATATAATCCTATAATAATATCAACAAGAGTACTCTTTCCACTTCCGCTTTCACCTCTGAATGCTGTTTTACTGCCCTTTTTGATGGTCAAATTTATATTTTTGAGTATTTTTTTGCCCTCTATATACTCAAATGATAGATTTCTAACCTCTATTTTTTCATTAAAATCTATCTCTTCATCTCCTAAATCTTCAATTTCATACATCAAGTCATTATGCACAATATCTAAAGAGTTTTTATAAAACTTGATATTATTGTAGTTTGAGAGTATTCTGTTTACAGATGGCATCAATCTATAAAGTCCAAGTACAAACATCGAGAGTATTCCAAAAGCACTAGAGATATCATGATTGTTTTTATATACAAGATATACAACAATAGCTGTTACAATAGAAAATGCCATAGCTTCTAGCATAAGTCTTGGAGTATGTTGTAGAGTTTGATGTATAATATTAGTCTTGGCAAAACCGTAACTGGCATTTAAAAACTCTTTTTTTACTCTCTCTTCATCTCCTCTTAATTTCAACATTTTAAAGTTTCCAAATGTCTGATTTATAATCTCATAAAACTTTGATTGAAACTCAGAGCGGTTTAGACCAACTTTTTCTATATATTTTGAGATGGTTTGAGTCATAAGTAGAGCAATTGTAATCAAAAGCAGAGTCAAAGCTACAGTAATTCTCCAATCTACAAACCAAAGCAGAGCATATATAAATACTACTATAAAGATTTCACTCATTATAAATAGAATTGATGAGATAAGTGTTGTCAGGTTTAGAGCTTCTGAGAGTATAGTTTTATTTAATTCACTGCTATTTTTGTCTATAAATTTGCGATAGGGCATTGCTACATAATTTTCAAAGAGTCTATATGCTATTAGATGGTATCTTCCTTGTGAAAATCTAGCAAGTGCATAGAAGTAGTATAGGTTTAATACACTTCTTGCTATATAATATACTATTAGCAGTATGCCAAATGCTATAACAAAGTTTGCCTCGGATGTAAAACCAAGTTTGTCATATATATATTCTGAATATCTGTTTGAGTGAATTTTGGAAAAATCACCAGCTAATGATATAAATGGCATAATAATGGAGACACTTATTGTTTCTACTATAGATATAAATATGGAAAATATCAACAACAGTAAAAGTACTTGTTTATCTCTTTTTGTCAGTAGTGCATTTAGTTTTTTTAGTATCACTTATTCAATTCACCTTAAAAAATATATATAAATTATAACCTTTAAATTTTAATATATCAAGTTTTAAACTCCCAATGTCGTATCAAATACCCTTATATGCAATCTGTCTGAGTATGTATATCCATACTTTAGACAAAATTTAAATACATCTTTGTCATTTCTTTGGAGGCTATTTCTACTCTCACCAACAGGCATACAGTATATTTGGGCATTAGGTATTATATTCGCTATATCTGCTATCTCATCTTTGGCATTTGAGTTTACAAGCTTTTTGTCAAGTGTAAATTTCAAAAAGTACTCTTTTGCATTTTTTGCAA
>JAMOSA010000152.1 GCA_027063325.1 Campylobacteraceae bacterium | reverse complement strand
AAAAAGCAATCCGTCAGTATCTATAATAATACCTACAAAAAATGGTGGCAAAATGCTATATAGAGCAATCAAGAGTGCTATAAACAATACAAAATATACAAATTATGAATTTATTATAGTAGATAATGGTAATTTGGGTAATAAACTATATGATGAATTGAGTGATATAGAGTCTCAAATTACTATACTCCCCTACCCTCACAAATTTAACTACTCAGCTATCAACAATTTTGCAGTAAAATACTCAAAATCTGATATTGTAATACTTATGAATGATGATGTAGAGATTATTACAGATGATTGGCTAAATTTGATGATAAGAGATATATCCCAAAAAGATACTGGAGCCGTTGGTGCAAAATTGTATTATGAAAATGGTACTGTCCAACACGCTGGAGTTGTAATTGGTATCAAAGAGATAGCAGGACACAGTCACAAATATTTTCCAAAAGATGCTGACGGATACTTTGGCAGACTAAAAGTAAAACAGAACTACTCTGCAGTTACAGGTGCCTTGCTTGGAGTTGAGAGAAAAAAGTATCTTGAAGTTGGGGGAATGGATGAAAGATTGGCAGTAGCATACAATGATGTAGATTTTTGTCTAAAACTACAAGAATCAAATTACAAAAATTTATGGACACCGTTTATAGAAGCTATACACTATGAATCAATGACAAGAGCAAAACAGATGAGTGGAGCCAGTGATACAGTAAAAGCAGAAAAAGAGTATATGAAAAAGAAATGGCAAGATAAATTGAAATATGACAGATACTACAGTATCCATTTGACAAAAGAGTATGAAAACTTCTCTATAGACAGAAAGGATTTTGTTTGAGCAGTGAACTTATAAATAGGGGTATAACATACACAGGAGATCAAAATATCGATATAAACCATCCGATACTTATAGTAGGAGTGGCAAGAGGTGGTACATCACTAGTTGCCGGAGTTTTGGCAAAGCTTGGCATATTTATGGGAGAAAAGGCTGCACCACCAGTATATGAAGATACCAAAATATCACAATACTTTGAAAATGGTGACTATACCATGGTAAAAAAAATTGCAGATGAATACAGCCAAAAATATAAAAGATGGGCTTGGAAAAGACCATCTACAATAAATCATCTAAAGAGTATAGACAATATCCTAAATAAACCAATATATCTGATAATATTTAAAGATATTCTTTCTGTAGCACAAAGAAATTCAATATCTATGCTGACTGAAACCATGCCTATTATGAAAAGAGCATTAAAAGAGTATGGTATGGTAGTCGATTTTATAGAGAGTACAAATCCAAATGCTATGCTTTTGTCTTATGAAAAGATTTTAAAAGATCCTCAATATTTTGTAGAAGAGCTTTGCAATTATCTAAAACTCTCCCCTTCAGATGCAAAAAAGAGAGCTGCTGTAGATTTTATCATGCCAGATCCAAAAGAGTATCTTGATAAATCACGCATCACAAAGGCTCACGGAAGATTGGGTGGTATAAATGGCAGAAGAGTATATGGCTGGGCAAAATATCTATACAAAAATGAACCACCAAAAGTAAATATATATTTCAATGACAGATTGGTAGGAAGTGTAACAGCAGACTTTCCACGAAAAGATTTGATAAAACAGTTTGGCAAAGAGTGTGGATACTTTTTTGATATACCAAAGGAGATATATCTAAAAGAGGGTGATATCATCAGAGCAAAGGTATCTGATGAAATCAGAGATCTGGATAATTCATATTTGAAATTAAAAGATGAGTGGATAAATAATTGATTTAAGCTTTGAACAATAAAATTATATCTGTGTAAAATCGGTTACAATCTATGCTAAAATACCCAAAACCCCAAAAAAGGAATCTCTTATGCAAAAACTCCCAATTGGCATACAAACCTTTAAAGAGATAAGAGAAGATAACTATATCTATATAGATAAAACTAAAATGGCACTAGATATTATAAACAATTATAAATATGTCT
>JAMOSA010000151.1 GCA_027063325.1 Campylobacteraceae bacterium | reverse complement strand
AAATGAGTTGATGATATCTCTAGTGATTTGATAGTATTTTGTATATTGATAGGGTCTGTACTCTCAAAAAATATCAACTCTCTTTGTAGATTTTTGGTAGGTTTGATAAATTCATATATAGCTTTGGCTCCTAATGAGCTTCCACCTATACCTATGACAGCTATGGTTTTGATACTATCACCCAAAGAGCTACTAAAGCTTAGTATATCAGCTATATCTTGTTGGGGTAGGTTGTAGTAACCTATATGGGAACTTTCATTTTTTATCTGCTCAAATGCCCATTGATGTAAATCTTGGCTTTTATTTTCAAAATATAATCTATTTAACATTTAGTTTCCTAATGACTCTTGTGCTGTTTTGATAAGATTGTTTATATGCTCTTTGTATGTATCGGCTAACTCTTGTTTGGTTGATTCAAACCTAGTGACAAGTACAGGAGTAGTATTACTGGCTCTAACAAGTCCCCATCCATCTTCAAAGTTGATTCTTACACCATCTACTGTGATGATGTTTTTGATAGTAGGAAATGATGCAGGAGGGTTTTTTAAAAGCTCTTTTATCTTATCCATGAGTGCAAATTTCTGCTCTTCTGTTGTGTGTACTTTGATCTCTTCTGTTGAGTAAACGGTAGGTAGGTTGTCTATAAAAGTATCTATATCTACTCCTTGATGTATCAGTTCAAGCATTCTAAGCGTTGCATACAAAGCATCATCATATCCAAAGTATCTATGTTTGAAAAATACATGTCCACTCACTTCACAAGCTAACTGTGCGTCTGTCTCCTTCATCTTTATTTTTAGGTTTGAGTGACCTGTTTTGTACATGATAGCTTTTGCACCTTGCTTTTCTAACTCATCATACATCACTTGAGAACACTTAACTTCTCCTATAACTGTAGGCTTATCCATCACACTTGCATATAGCAGTGCCATCTGATCACCTTTGATATTGTACTTGTGAGTTAGCACTGCGATACGATCAGCATCACCATCATAAGCAAAACCATAATCCCCATCTTTGCTCAAAGCCTCTTTTAAATCTGCAAGGTTTTTCTCTTCTGAAGGGTCAGGATGATGGTTGGGAAAAGTTCCATCAGGCTCACAGTAGAGTGCTTGGTAGTTTAACTCTAAGTTGTCAAATATATCACTTATAACAGTTCCTGCTACTCCATTACCACAATCTATCACTAGTTTTTCTCTCATACCTTTAAGGTGTGCAAACTCTTTTGTCATATACTCTATGTATGGAGTTTTGACATCTAGTTTTATAACTTTTGGGTTAGTTGGTATCTCTTGTGAAGTATTAGAGATGATCTCATTACCCAAAGAGTATATATCATCTCCAAAAAATGGCAATCTATCTACAGTAATTTTAAATCCATTATACTCAGGAGGGTTATGTGAACCTGTTATCATCACTGATGCATCTATGAGTGTGTTATCATCTATATCTGCTATTGATAAAGAATCAACTAGGAGAGTTTTGATAGGTTGATAGTTACTGAAGTAGTTTACAGGAGTAGCTACCATACCCATATCAAGGACTGTACATCCAGCAGCATTGAGTCCACTAGCTAGATAGTCTTTAAGAGTAGGGGAGTGTACTCTAGCATCATATCCTATAGATACTATCTTGTTACCTTTAACTTTCTGACCTAAAAAATAACCTATAAGTTTAACACTTTGTTCATTTAACTCTTTGTCAAATATACCTCTGATATCATACTCTCTAAAAATCGACCTGTTTATCATCCTCTTCCTTTGTTAGTTGTATCCATTTGGGTTTTGACTTTGCCATCTCCAGCTATCACGGCACATATCATCCAAATCTTTTGTAGCACTCCATCCTAAAACTTTTTGTGCATATGTAGGATCAGCATAACATTTGGCTATATCTCCTGCTCTTCTTGGAGTTACCTTGTAAGGGATGTTTTTGTTTGAAGCTTTGGAAAAAGCTTTTACCATATCTAGTACT
>JAMOSA010000150.1 GCA_027063325.1 Campylobacteraceae bacterium | reverse complement strand
GACACAATTATAGCAATTTTAGATTTGGGACACCCAGATTTTATCTCATAACACTCTTCAAACTCCCTATTTTAGGGGTTTAAAAAAATGGTTTTTAAAAAGTGAGAAAGTCAGGAAAAGATGGCAAATTTGGTCTATATTAATAGAGGGTGGGCAGTTGCCACCCACCAAAATACAAATTAATAGTTTGCTCTTTTTATATATTCACTCCAAAATTTATACTCACTGCTATTGATATCAAGCATCTTCATATACTCCCTTAGAGCATCTTTATTGCCACCAACTGTAGCACTTTTGTACCAATACTTTGCCATATTTATATCTCTTTTTACCCCTATACCATACTCATACATATATCCAAGATGATATTGGGCTTTTGGATGATTTAGATTTGAAGCTTTTTGATAAAAATTGAATGCTTTTTGTATATCTGCTTTTATACCATCTCCATTTTCATATATTGTTGCCAAATTGTAGTATGCTTTGGCAACTCCAAGGTTGGCTGCTTTTGTATAATAATCAATAGATCTATTTATATCTATATCTACTCCATATCCCCTTTGGTATATGACACCCAAATTGTACATAGCATATCTATGCCCCTTTGAAGCAGCTCTTTTATACCAATATATAGCCTCTTTTAGATCCTTGTATATACCCTCACCCTTTGAGAGCATTACACCCATATCATACTCAGCGGTCTCCAAACCCTGCTTGGCTGCTTTTTGGTACCACTTTGTAGCTCTGTTTTTATCCATCAGTGCTATACTGCCCATATCATAGAGCAATCCTATATAAAATTGAGCTACTCTATCACCTTGGTTGGCATAGGGTTTTAATACCTCATAAGCCTTTTGAAACTTCTTGGCTTTAAAGAGTTCTATTCCATCATTGATACTTGAGGGATATAGAGCTATTGATATGATACTCACTAAAATCAAAATCCATCCTGGCATAACCAATTGCTCCCTCTTTTAATTATACTCACATTTTATATTGGCTACTTTGTTGCAAAATCTACTTATTGTACTCATACACCTCTTGATGCCATATATCTGTATCTATCTGCCTAAACATTCTAATAACTTTGTAGTAACTACTCTCTATCTTCAAAACTGCACACTCAATTATAGGTTTTTCCCTGGCACACACTTCACCAGGATTTACAAAAAGAGTGCCACCTTTGTACTCTATTGCAAAAGTGTGTGTATGACCATATACTACTATATTGGTATCAGCACTCATATAGTATGGCAGATGCATCAATTTGAATGTAGTATCTTCTATCTTGAAATAGTAAGGCTCTTTTTTGATATTATAAATATTTGCAAACTGATACAAATTACTATCTCCATTACCAAATACTGCTACATATGGCAAACCTGACTCTTTTAAGCTCTCCAAATTCTCCCTTTGGATCAAATCTCCAGCATGTATTAGATATTTGGCTCCTTTGCTTTTGAGTTTGGATATAACCTCTCTTTGGTAACTGCTTTTTGTATGTGAATCACTAAGCAAACCAACTATCACTTCATATCCTCTACTGCTACTTTGTGTTTGCACTTAAAACACTCATATATCTCTTTTTTTCTAAACAGCTTTTTACCCATCATATATCCACACTCAGGACACTTTTTATCTGTTGGTTCAAAGTTTGCTATAAATTTGCACTTTGGATAGTTTGCACACCCAAAAAACTTGCCTCTTTTGCCCTCTCTTTCTATAATCTTGCCTCCACACTCAGGACAAGGGACTTCAAGCTCTCTTGGAGGTATTAGAGGCTTGGTATTTTTGCACTTTGGATATGCACTACAGGCTATAAATTTGCCTCTGCGAGAGTTTTTGATAACCATCACAGAGCCACACTTTTGGCAAACTTCATCCTGAGTTTCTCATAGGACACCCAAAAATGAATCCTATTGATAAATAGCATCGTAAATTTGTTGTTGAATATCATCCATCTCAAAAGGCTCAATACCA
>JAMOSA010000149.1 GCA_027063325.1 Campylobacteraceae bacterium | reverse complement strand
AAAAGCCTGAAAATAGGAATAGACAATATATCAAAAACTCTCCATCAGATAGGTTTAGGAGTAAAGAGTGGCATAGATTTGCCAAGAGAATATAGAGGCATTATTCCAAACAAAGCCTGGAAGAGAAAAAGATACAATCTGCCATGGTACAAAGGTGAAACTGTAATTGCAGCCATAGGTCAAGGTTATGATAATGTTACTCCTATACAGGTTGCAAGATATACAGCATTTTTGGCTACTGGTAAATTACCTGTTCCACACTTTGCAAAAGAGATAAATGGTAAAAAAGTAAAAAATATACTAAAAAAGATTAATTTCAATCCTGAACATATGGAGATAATTAGAAAAGCTATGTATGAAGTGTGTAATGACAGAAGAGGAACAGCATATAAGACTATGAGTAATCTACCTATAAAGGTAGCAGGAAAAACAGGTACAGCCCAAGTTGTTTCAATCCCACAGGATGTTAAAAAGAGAGTTAAAGAGGATGATTTGGCATACTTTAGAAAATCACATGCCTGGATTACAACTTATGCACCATATGAAAATCCTGAATTTATAGTAACAGTACTACTAGAGCATGGAGGACATGGAGGTAGTGCAGCTGGACCAATAGCTGCAAAAATATATAGATGGCTATATTATAATGGATACTTCAAAGATCATCCCTATGACAAAGTTCAATTAGAATTACAAGAGGCAAAAGAGGCTTCAGGGAATTCAAAAGACAAATCTCAAAAAAGATATAGAGTAAATCAAAAAAAACCACAAAAAAGAGTAGTACCAAAACAGCCAAAAGAACCTAAAAAAGAGGATAATGGAGAGTTATTTTAACAAAGGAGGATAAAATTTCTAAAATTATAATAAATACAATTCCTTTGCTTACCCCAAGAAGTGGAATTGCAAGATATACTTATGAAGTATCAAAGGGTATGAAGAGTATCAGTAGTGATATAGAGTGGTATTACTACCAAGGAACCATAAGCAGAGAGTTGATTGATTATCATAGCAAAAATGGCAATAGTCACATAGGATTAAGACACAAAGTAAAAAATATTGTATCTTCGAACAGATATACAAAAGCACTTGCTAGAAAAACATTGGAAGTACTTTCAAAATTGCAAAAAGATAGTTATGATTTATATTGGGAATCAAACTTTATACCAGAACCATCTATCAATTCAAAAAAAAGTATTGTAACAATTCATGACTTTTCATTCCATCTATACAGAGAGTGGCATCCAAAAGAGAGAGTGGATTATTTTTCAAAGTATTTTTTTGAACGAATAGACAGAGCAGATCATATTATAACTGTTTCTGAATATATAAAGAGTGAAGCTGTTGAAATATTGAATATAGCAGATAGTGATATTAGTGTCATACATAATGGTGTAGATCATAGTGTATATAGAGAGTATAACAGTTTTGAGTTAGAAAAAAGTATTCAAAAGTTTGGTATCAATTCTCCTTTTATACTTTTTGTAGGAAGTATAGAACCCAGAAAAAATCTATTGAGATTGATAAAAGCATATATATCTTTGCCCAAAGAGTTAAAAGAGAGATTTCAACTCTTGTTAGTAGGTACACAGGGGTGGAACAACAGTGAGATTATGGATATGATAGAGTCTGAAAATGGTAATATCAGATATATTGGAAGTGTTGATGATATAGAGTTGGCACATTTATATAATTTGGCTGAAGTATTTGTATATCCATCTTTATATGAAGGTTTTGGAATACCTCCTGTAGAGGCTATGGCATGTGGTACTCCTGTTATTGTTTCAAATATATCATCACTACCTGAAGTGTGTGGAGATAGTGCCTTGTATATAGATCCATACAGTATAGAGAGTATAAGTGAAGCTTTATATAAAATATTATCAGATACAAACCTGAGAGATGATTTAACAAACAGAGGTATAGTACAGACCAAAAAGTATAGTTGGCAAAAAACATCAAAAGAGCATTTGGAACTTTTTAGTAAATTTATATGAAATATATAAAATTGTATTCATTCAGATAGTAATATATCAAATGAATCAGTAATTACAAGAATCAAAAGTGAATATGTGTGATAAAAATATAAGAATTATTTTATGATTATTGATAACAAATATGTAAAATCAAGTGCATAATACAGAGGATAAATCCTCTGCATCTAAGAGTTACTTCAACTCAATCAAACCAGCGATTGCACCAGTAAAACCGGCATTATAATCAGTTGCTACCTCATTGCAGATATAATCGTGTCTGTCATCTTTGTAATCAAAATCATCTTTACTCTTTGGTCCTCCCACTAATGCACCCTCAAGTAGATAAGTATTATTTACAGGTGTATCAATATTATGCTCTTTTGAGTAGTGAGCAGCTCTATGATGTGGATTGATTGGATAATTATTGCCAAATCCTATTACATAAGAACTCTTTCTTGGATTATCACCTAATATATAATCTATTTGACTTTGTGCATAGTTGATAAGTGTTGCTCTGTAACTGTCATTTTTAGGTAGTGTATTTGCATATAGCAAAGATACAAATGCACCATTTGCAGCATATCTCAGTGAACCCCATTGCAAGAAGAATGTAAGTCCACCATCAGTTTTCTCTTGTTTCATAACTGCATTTAAGTGATTTTTTACTATATCACTATATTGAGAATCATCTGTTGTGTTATATAGCAAATATGCAGCAAGTACAGATACATTATCCCAACTCATTGCCCAATATACATCATTTTTCTTCTTTTCCATATATTTTTGTGCATCTTGTAGATATTTTGTTTCACCAGTTGCTTTATATAACCAAGCAGCTGCATAGGCTAATTCATCATTATATCCACTATATGATGTATAGAATGGATTTGCAGCTGTATATCCATTGTTTCCTTCATAAGTAGAGGCAAATGTATATACTCCTTTTGCTTTTTGTAGCAATTTACTACTATACTCTTTGTCATCTGCAAAAAGTATTGAACCAGCTGCTAAGGCTGCTGCCATATCACCACCTACTTCACTACACTTGTTATCTTTATCACAAGTATATGTTGGTCTATTCATTGTCATATCTTCTGGTGGTCCCCAGAATGAATGGTCAGCATCTCCATCACCTACTTGATAATATATTTTATCATCTGAAGGATCATCTATATTGCTACCCTCATTATATGCATTCATTAAATAATCAAGTACATATTTCACTTGATCTTTTGCATTTGTCATCTCTCCTGCTTGATTATATGCATCAGGGAATGTTATCATACCAAGTTCAAGTACTGAAGCACTATATGACATTGGTAGATTAAATTTGACATGATCACCTGCATCAAACCAACCTTTACTCAAATCTCTACCTACATCTTTACCATCATCTAAAGCTGCTGGGTTTCTCCAGCTAACATGAGGGAATGGTCCAGAGGCTCTTTGAGCTTCATAGAATAGATATGATTTTTTTAGTACACTCTCATAATCATCTTTTGTAAAATTACTTGTTTTCTCATCTGTTGGAGGTGCTGTTACATTACTAGGTTCTTGATTGTTATCTTTTGTACTATCTTGATTTGAATCATCTGTAGCACTATTGCTACTATCTTGTTCACTATCTCCATTTGTATTTTGATTGTTTTCATCTTTATTAGCTGAATTATCTGTAGAGTTACTGGTTTGAGTTACAGTATTTGCACAGTATCCAAAAGTAACTTCACTATTTGGTTCTACTATTTTATTCCAATCTACACCACTTGCTTGAATCTCTTTTGTATTTGGATCTTGGGTATAGTTTGCATTCCATAGAGTATATACATCACCATCAGCTGGTATTGTTACACTCCATGTTATATCACTGTTGGTTGTATTTGTAATAATTACATCATTACAGTATCCACTATCCCAACTGTTTTTAGTTACTTGATTTACTATTAAACCTTCACTGTTTGTTTCAGCTTTATTGGCTGGTGGTATTTTGGAAGCTACTTTATCTGCACAATATCCAACTTCTACCTTCTCTTTAGCTTTTACTACTCTATTCCAATCTAATCCACTGATATGAGTCATTAGAGTATTTGGATCTTGAGTATAGTTTGCATTCCAGAAGTTATTTATAACTCCTTTGGCATCAAAGTCAGCTTCCCATTTTATATCTTTATTGCTGGTATTATATATATTTATATTGGCACAAAAACCGGTATTCCAATTATCTTTTCTTGTTATCTCGATCTTTAGTGCTTCATTAGAAGTTTTTATCTCCTCTTTGCTTTTATCTAATCCAAACTTTTCTAATACTTTAGATACAGTAGCTGGATCTGCTTTAACCTCTTTCATAATAGCTTTTGCTGTCTCAATCTTGACATCTTCTTTTACACATATTAAACCTACTACTGTTTTATTATCTAATAACTGTTTGTCATCTGCTAATGCACCATTTACTACAGCTAGTATAAATGTAGGTTTACTTATCTTGCCACTATCAAGCTCTTTTACCCAATAATCAAGTCCTGCTTTATCTGGATCTCTGCCAAATAGATTATTGTATATAGCTTTTACAAAATTCTCTGTAGTGTATCCATCTGGATATTTCTGTTTGGTTTCAGGCTGATCAAAAAAGCTTTGAGCAATCTGTTCGAGATTGAGGTTGGATAACTCTACCCAATATTCAATTCCTGCTTTATCAGGTGCTCTATCAAATGTAGCAATATAGAGCTTTGTTACATTCTCCGTTGTTGGCTCTGTTGCCCATATACTTATACTCATTAGCATAAGCAATACTAAACGCTTCAACATCTATTATCTCCCAAAATTAAAATATCCTACTATAATACTTTTGTATAGTATTACAAGAGTTTAACATAAAATATCAAATTATTTAATCTTTTTTAAGAAAATTCCAGACTCTATGTGGTTTGTATATGGGAATTGATCAAAAATTGTAGCTGTAACTACTTGGTGAGTACTACTTAGGGACTCTAAATCTTTGGTTAATGTATAAGGATTGCAGGATATATATATAATATTTTCTATACTTGAGGCTAAATTTATAGTATCATTATCCAAACCTGCTCTTGGGGGATCTACTAAAATTGTAGAAAAATTATAATTATCTATATCTATACTCTCAAGCCTCCTAAAATTTCTAACTCCATTTAGTGCCTGAGTCATCTCTGCTGAAGATAATCTGGCAAATTTTATATTATTTATATTGTTGAGTTCGCAATTTTTGTTTGCATTAAATATAGATCTTTTACTAATTTCAGTAGCTAAAACTTTATCAAACTCTTTTGATAGAGGTATGGTAAAATTACCAAGTCCACAATAGGCTTCTGCCAAATCTCCTCCTATATCTTTAGCTCTATCTTCTGCCCATTGAATCATTTTGGTATTTATATATGGATTTGGCTGAGTAAATCCACCCTCATAGTGGTAGTAGCTATACTTTTTGTTATTAATTGTAAGTTTTTCTGTTACATACTCTTTGGAAATTACTATTTTTTGTTTACGACTGCGACCAATTATAGATATATTCAATTTCTCTTCTAAACTCTTTGCCTCTTTTATCCACTCTTTGTCTAACTTCTTGTGATATATCAAAGTAACTACTATATCACCTGTTGTAGCTGATAGAAATTCTACTGTAAATAGTTTGTGTGAGAGTATATATGAAGAGTTTAAAAGCTCTATAAGAGGTATCATCATATTATAGATTGGCTTTATAACTTTGGGACAAGAGTCTATTTTGACTATACCATTTTTATTTATATTTCCCATAGCATAAGAGATATTATCTTTATCATGCCATACTCTAAACTCTGCTCTTGCTCTATAGTGGCTATCTGGTGATATGTGAGATTCAAGGGGTTTGTCATAAAATGGTTTTAGT
Source organism: Campylobacteraceae bacterium (assembly GCA_027063325.1). Taxonomy (GTDB): domain Bacteria; phylum Campylobacterota; class Campylobacteria; order Campylobacterales; family Sulfurovaceae; genus Nitratifractor. Next base: position 6,844 of record JAMOSA010000149.1, on the reverse strand, counting down.
AAAGATGAAACAGTTTCACTCTTTTTAGTAACCTGTTTTAAATATTCACTCTCATATAGTATGCAACTACCACACTCACCAAAATATTTACACTCCATTACCACTCCTTGAGTACTTTTTAAAATCATAACATTTAATGGATTGTATATAGGTAACTAATGTTATGAAGATGTGTGCAAATTAAGTAGGTAATTATGAGATTTGATAGTTATATACTCCCACAATAGATGTAGGAGTATAAGTAGATATTATTTTCTATTTTTTAGATATAAACCGACTGCTTGTAACTGTTTACCATTTAAACCTTTACAAGATTTATGTTCTAAAATATAAGCTTTTGCCTTGGCAGTTGTTTCAAACTTTTTTTCAATTGGCTGACACATCTTTTTGTATATCTTTTCACCATTTTGTGCCATCATAGCCTGTTTTTTAGCTATCATTTTAGCCTCTTTGTCATACATAGCCATAGCAGATTTTAATACAGTATCAAATCTCTCTACCTTGCCACCATTTGCTTTTGCAAAAGCTTTGGCATCTGCCTCTTTAGCAAATGCATATTTACTTATTTTTGACATAGTAGCTGGTTTGTTACTGCCTACTACATACCATGCATCTTTAGCTGGAATAAATTTTAGAGTTGTATTATCAACTACTTTTATATCTTCTACTTTTTTACCAGCTTTTATCTCTTCAACAAGGCAGTGAATTGAGCAAAACTGCTTCTCTTTTCCATCAACTTTGGCTGCATGGTTTGTTCTATAAAACATTGGTAGAGTCATACCACACTTTGGACAAAACATCTTTGATGGTCCGCTTTGTAAAATCTGAGCTTTATCCATTGGTACTGCTCTATAGTTTTTTGGCATCATTTTGCCACCTTCAGCGATAATGGTACTACTAAATCCAAATACTAAAAAGATAGTCAAGATTAACTTTTTCACTAATATCCCCTTTGATTGTAGTTATTTTATATATACTAAAGAGTTATAATTGTATTTGTTTAAGTGTTAAATATATGTTAAATTTCAAATATCTTTGGTAGGTATCAATAGTTGCTATCTAATAGTTAAATGATAAAGCGATATAATCGCACAAAATATAAATACAGGATTTTTAATGAAGAGAGTAATCTATCCTGGCACATTTGATCCAATTACAGTAGGTCATATGGATATTATAAAGAGAGCTACAATACTATTTGATGAAGTTGTAGTAGCAGTTGCTGCATCATCTGGTAAAAAACCTATGTTTACCCACAAACAAAGAGTAGATATGGTATCACTTGCTACAAAGAGTTTATCCAATGTCCAAGTAGTTGGTTTTTCCAATCTATTGGTACAACTTTGTGAAGAGTTGGATACAGATATTGTAATCAGAGGGCTTCGAGCTGTGAGTGATTTTGAGTATGAGTTACAGATGGGTTATGCCAATGCTTCACTAAAAGAGAATATTGAGACAGTTTATCTAATGCCAAATTTAGAACATGCTTTTATAAGTTCATCTATAGTTCGTTCTATTTTACTATTTGGTGGTAAAGTTGAGCATCTGATTCCAAAAGAGATTTTACCAGTAATAGAGCAGGTAGTATAAATGTATATACTATTTGAGGGTATTGATACATCTGGCAAAAGTACTCAAATATCACTTTTGGCAAACAAAATACCAAAAGCTATAATTACAAAAGAGCCAGGCGGTACAGATGTTGGTATTAAACTAAGGAATATACTGTTAAATGGAGAGTTATATTCAAGTAAGGCACAAATGTATCTGTTTTTAGCCGATAGAGCAGAGCATACAAACAAAGTAGTGAAACCAAATCAAGATAGAGTAATTTTATCAGATAGAGGGTTTGTATCTGGTATGGCATATGCTTTGGCAAATGGTGAATATGATATAGAGTTCTTATATAGATTAAACAGTGATGTAATGGATGGAATTTTGCCTACACATATTATATTTTTTGAAATATCAAAAGAGGTAATTATAGATAGATTATCCACAAAAGATCAAGATGCCATAGAGAGTAGGGGAATTGATTATCTGTTGAGTGTGCAAAAAGAGATTGAAAGTGTAGTAAACTTCATTGAATCCAAAGGTGTAAAGGTGTTGAAGTTGAATGGAAGCTTGAGTATAGAGAAGTTGCATACAAAAATATGTAAATTTGTAGGAGTAGATAGATGATAAATGCATTAAGAGGTATGAAAGATTTGATGTTTGAAGATGCCAAGAGGTATATATATGTAGTTGATACAGCTTCAAAGATAGCACAAAGATATGGATATAACTATATTGAGACTCCAATATTGGAAGAGACAGCACTATTTAAACGCTCTGTTGGTGAGAGTAGTGATATAGTTGGAAAAGAGATGTATCAATTTGAAGATAAAGGTGGCAATGATGTATGTATGAGACCAGAGGGTACTGCTGGAGTTGTTAGAGCATTTATACAAGCCAAGCTCGATAGAACCCAAAATCAAAAGTATAGATTTTATTACTATGGCCCTATGTTTAGATACGAAAGACCACAAAAAGGGAGACTAAGAGAGTTTCACCAATTTGGTGTAGAGAGTTTTGGTGAAGAGGCAGTAGAAGAGGATTTTACTATTATTCAAATGGTAGCTGATATATTTAATGCTCTTGGTATTGGATATACTCTTAAAATCAACTCTTTGGGTTGTCCTGAGTGTATGCCAAAATATAGAGATGAACTTATAAATAGATTACACTCTATAAAAGATGATTTGTGCAGTGATTGCCAAAGAAGAGTATCTACAAATCCTATAAGAGTGCTTGATTGTAAAAATAGCCATTGTCAAGAGTTGCTTACAGATGTACCAAAAATTTGTGATAGATTGTGTAACAGTTGTAAAAGTGATTTTGAAAAATTGCAATATATGTTAGATAGAAGTAGTATTGATTATACCATAGATAAGCATTTGGTTAGGGGTTTGGATTATTACACCAAGACTGCATTTGAATTTGTTAGCAGTGAAGTAGGAGCCCAAAGTGCAATAGCTGGTGGTGGTAGATATGATAGGTTGGTATCATTCTTGGGTGGTAAAGATACTGCTGGAGTTGGTTTTGCACTTGGAGTTGAAAGGATATTAGAACTTGTAAAGATGCCAAAGAGTAGTAGAGAAGGTTACTATATGGGAATAATGACAGAAGAAGCAAGAGATATTTTGTTTGATATAGCTCACAAAAAAAGAGTTGATAGCAAAGTAATTGTTGAGTATGCCAAAAAGAGTCTAAAAGCCCACCTAAAGGGTGCAGATAGAGCCAATGCAAGATATGCACTGATTATTGGTGAAGATGAGTTAAAAAGCAAAAGTGTCTGGTTGAAAGATTTGGAGACAAAAGAGGAACAAGTTATCTCTGTAAATGATTTATAATTGAATATATATTGTCAAAGCTTTAAGCTTTAAGCTTTTGGCTTTGTATAATAAAATTATATCTGCATAACAACTGCTATATTTTATCCTTTTGAATTATACTTTAAAGATAGTTTGGTTATATTTTGTATTTATAAATGCCAATTTTTGGTTATTGTTGTATGGTGTAGAAGAAGATTGTATCTACTTTTATTTTTTTATTTTAGAGGGATTGGAAGAATGAAAAGAGTATCTTTAGAGGTATTTTTATTATCGATTATTGTTATGGTTATAGTTGGATGTGGTTCTGTTGAAAATACAGAAAGTATTGATAAACAACAAATTATAAAAAAAGCTACTTTTATAGACAGTTTTGTAAAAGGAGCCAGATATAACTCTGGTGAAGGTATCAGTGGATATACAGACAGTAATGGTATTTTTGAGTATATAGAGGGTAAAAGTGTCAAATTTTATGCAGGAAATGTATTTTTGGGAGAGACATATCCTGTAATAAAACCAAGTGGTGTAGTAGCCTCAACAGACAAGATTGTAACACCACTTGGATTTGTAAACAGTAATACTATATATAATGATCAAGTGATTCAAATAGTAAAATTTTTAATAGCATTAGATAGAGATAAAAATCTTGATAATGGTATAGATATAAATTTAAGCAATCCAATTTTACAAAAGCATATTGATGTACTTGATATAGACTTAAACAAAGAGTTTGGAAGTGGAGTACCTTCATATAATGTAGCCTTAAAGCATATTGCAAAGAGTTTGGGAATTGAGTTAAAAGAGGTAGAGGGTAGCAGTAGCAGTGATGATGATAAGGCTATAAAAAGTGTAAATCCAACTGACAGTAGCAAAGATACAAAAGAGGATAAAACCAAATTAAATGATAATGGCAGTGATAAATCCAATGAGTCTGATACTACAAAAAGTACCAAATCAAATACTAACAACACCACCAGTAACTCAAGTAAACCTAACAATAGTAATTCAACTACAAATAGCTCCAATACTTCAAATAGTAATCAAAACAGTTCAAATCAAACAGATACCTCCAAAGAGCAAAATTCAAAAGATAGCAATCAAACTTCATCAAATAGAAGTAGTGAGACCAATTCTAATGAAAACAACCAAACGACCCAATCAGAAGATAATGAAACTACTTCCAATGATGATAATCAAACGACAAGTTCAGATGACAATGAGACTGCTTCAAGTGATGATAACCAAACTACTCAATCAGAAAATAATGAAACATCTTCAAATGATGATAATCAAACAACAGGCTCTACTCCTACAATTACACTCAATGGAGATAAGCATATATATGTAATATTGGGTAATGGTTATATAGAGTTGGGAGCAAAAGCGTATGATGATGAAGATGGTAATTTAAGTATTGATATAAACAGTAGTGTAAATATAACAAAACTTGGTAGTTACAGTGTAATTTACAGTGTAACAGACAGTGATGGCAACAGTGTAACTGCTACAAGAGAAGTAGAGATAATTGATCCAAAAATTTTAACCAAAGATTTGGAGATAGAGGATTTAAGTTGTCAAAGTTGGCATGATTTTGAGGTACCAAATTCACCATCATACTATAAAATCAACAATAATGATTGGGGTAGAAAGTATTTGGATGACAATAGTGACGGTATTCAATGTGTATTTACATACAAAGATGAAAATGGTACAAAGGGAGGATTCTATTGGGGGTGGCCATACAATAATGACTATCAAGTCAAAGGTTATCCAGAAGCTATTTATGGAGCCAAATTTAGAAGAAGAATCAACCCAAATAGTGGATTCCCTGCACTTGTGAGTGAAATTGAGAGTGTAGTAGTAGATATTGCATATCAGGATATAAACTTTACTCGCAATTACAATATTGCATTTGAGTTTTGGCTGCATGATTCAAAAGATACATCTATGAATAATATCAAGTATGAAATTATGTTTAGATTAGACCCAGATGGATTTCATCCGCACAATGTATGGAAAGAGGTAACTATTGACGGGATTGAGTTTGAAGTTTACAAAGATGCTGATTATGGAGCTGATAGAGTCTTTATAAATTTTGTAACCAAAAAGAAAATTACTTCACTAAAACTTGATGTAAAAAAGGCTCTTGATTTCTTGAGTCAAAACAGTTATATTGATATACCAACAAGATATATGAGTGGTATTGAGATGGGAGTTGAAGTAATTGATGGTAGTGGAATGATGCTACTAGATAAGATGAATGTAGATCTCAATTTCAATATAAACAAGATAGAAAATAGTAAATTAGCTGAAGATTTTGTAGCTTGGACAAGTAGATGTGATGAAGATACATATCTGGATAAAGAGATAGATGTAAATGGAACTGGCTGGAAGTGGAGAGCATTGGCTTCAAATATCCTATTACGCAAAAAAAATGGTAATTTGGTTCAAAAGATTGACAGAGCAGCATTTAGATATATCTATACAATGTTTGATAAGAGTTTGGATATGAGTGGAGAGAGTGCAACACTACATATAGATGGTTCTGTTAATGATGATTATAATCCAAGATTGATGCTTTTTGATGGTAATAAGTGGTGTATGAGTAGCATTATAGATGATACTTATGGAACTCTCAAAGATATGGAGTTTAATAATATTGAACAAAGTGACGAACTTGTATCTGTATTTGATAATGATCCTTTACCAAAAAATTTGGATTTTAATATCAGTAGTTGTGATAATTTTAATCTAAATACAATCAAGGGTTATGGATTGTATTATGCTCTAAAAGAGGGTAAAGATAAAGGATACTTTAGATTAAACTCTCTAACACTATATGAAGAGTTACCAAAATATGGTGTATATGATAATGTAGTATCTCAAAATAGTGTAAGTGAATTACTATTTGGACTCTGTACAACACCAAACAGGGGTATTTCACAAAATGAGACTTTTATAGATAATTATAAAAAGTGGGTAGCATATCTTAGATGGCCAGGTGGTTCGATGATAGAGGATTATGATCTGAGAGATCATAGTGAGATTACATACTCTGTTGGAAAATGGACAGAGTTTATGCAAGAGAAGATTCCATCTATGCAATTTTTGATAGGAGTATCTTCTACCAGGGCTTATGATGGTGATTGGAATGCAACAGAGTATGGGTATGGATTGGTCAACTATTTAAACAATGATTACGAAGATGGCTGGTATAAAAATGAAGCACTCTCAAGTCCGACAAATCTGAAGTTTGTAGAGATAGGTAATGAACCAAATCTTGAGGGATTAAATGCCAATAAGTATGGTCCTGTTTTGGTTGAGTATGCAAAAGGAATCCATGAAGCAGATGCCAGTGTCAAAGTAGTAGCACCAACTACAACCCATGGAGAAATTGGTAATATGCTACCAGCTGTACTCAAAGATTATGGAGATAGTATCGATATAGTATCTGCACACAATTATACAGACTA
>JAMOSA010000148.1 GCA_027063325.1 Campylobacteraceae bacterium | reverse complement strand
TGAATTAACTCTCTGAGTTTCTTTTGGATTACCATCTTTGTGGTCATTACACTCATAGAGCAACCATTGCATGTTCCTCCAAGTACTACATAAGCTACACCATCTTTAATACCCAAAAATCCCATTGTACCCTCATGTGATTTTACATACTCTTCAATTTGTGGCAGATAGTTACTGACTGCTATACATAAATCTTCATCTGAAAATGGCATCATAATAATGCTCCTTTGTATTGATTGCCCAACCGTTTGGTTGAGCTATATTGATAATCGTTATAACCAAACTTGCTTAACCGATACTTAACCTCTCTCAATTTCACCTGAATATGTGATAATTCCATAAGTTAAGTTACCAATATGTTTAAATCCTTGAGCTTTTAGGATATGCTGTACCTGATAACTTCTGCTTCCTGTATGACAGTAGAGTATCAAATACTCATCTTTTCTGCTTTGAATCTTCTCCATCCAGTCATAAAACTGTGAAGTTGGCCACAACTCATCTGTACCTTTGATGTGACCCATCTGATACTCCATATGCTCTCTTACATCAATGAGTTTAAATGATACCATTCCAAGCTCTCTTGCTTCCATTAATGCTTCCAACTCATCGCCGTCAAGTTGCTCTTTTTTGAGTAACTGTCGTGCTTCTTCCTTGGTCAATCCTCTTGAGTGTTGATGAACAGCCTCTTCCAACTCTTTCTCTCTGGCTTTGGTCTTGGCATATTCAGGGGTACAAAATATTCCGCAGTGGCATACACCATCTTGTGGTATCTCTTTTTCAAGAGCTGGTTTGCATGGACATACTCTATTGTCAGCCTCTTTTCTCTCTTGGGGTGTATTGCCAATTACCAAAAAGCATGGGCAGTATCTCTTGCCATATATCAGTTTGTTTCTGGCAAGTCCCATAGCTACACCCTCATTGACTTCATTGTCTGGGTTTTGAACAAATCCGAACTGGTTGTTAACCTTTTGGACAAATTTCCATGTATTTTCCAACTCTGCTTGAAACTCTGGTGAATTTAAATCTATCTGTTGCACTAATCTACTCCATTTGTAAATATGATTAAAGGTGCGAAATTTTATCCAAGATTGTGTAATGAAATCAATACAGAAGTATTAACTGATATTGTGTACCTTGTAATTTTTAGTACAAAGAGTATAAAATCCAAAGCCAAAAGTTAGGCAATTTAGATTACGCAAACAAAGTTTTACTGCAAAACTGAAGTCTCACTTCCAAGATAAATCAATGTTGGAGTTTATTAGATGGGACTTTAGTGCCGTAGTATCAGTTACTGTTTGTGGTTTAAATGTACCATCTATACTGCTTTGTACAATCCATTTTTTCTGTTTCTTTTGTCATTTAACAGATCATTTGCTATATAGCTTTCTATTTTTTAGTGCAACCTCCGTTGATTATTTTATCAATGGTGCCAACAAGCCATCTTTGCCTGTCAGCTTTTTTCCATTTTTATACTATTTTAATATCTTATCAAAGTCAAATTCTATATTTTTGTTACTTTTACAATTGGCTTTTCTGTCTTATCCCTGTTGCCACTACATGTACTCTCTATAATATACCCTTTGGTTTTATCTGTAGATACAGCACTATCAAAGCCTCTACCTTGATATTGTATATAATAATCTATATTACCAATCAATTCATTATCAATCAATTTTGTAATATTTGTAGCTCTGTTTTTTAGCCAAAAATTTTGGTGAGTTACAGAAGTAATATAGCCATCTTTTACAATGAATTTATTATTTTTTATCTCACCTTTTGTATATGCTTTCAAATAAAAAAAGTGTGAACTAAAATCAGGATTATTAGCATTATAGTATGGAGAGATCATTTTGACAATATTGTTAGATACTATATAATCATATGCTCTATATTTTGTCAAAAATGCAAACTGTTGTTTTACTTCTCCTCCCCTTACTTCTATATTATTGTTTTCAATCTTTATATCATACAATTTTATATCACCACCTGTATCAAAATCTATAGCATTATTAAAATATTTTGTTACTTTTATACTGTTGTTTCTAATAGTAGAAGTAGAAGCATATATACTGATACCAGAGTATGCAGGATAATTATCTTGGTCATTGATATCTTTACTTTCAATTATATTATCTTCAATTATACTATTGGCTACAGCTACTTTTATACCTCTTCTTGTAAAACCGATAAATCTATTGTTTTTTATAACTGTTAAAAATTCAAAATCCCTTTTTGATCTTATATCGGTATCTGGTTGTTCAATATATATATGATCATCTTCTTCGGAATCTATATGATGAATATAATTGTTTGCTATTAATGTATTTGCACCTTTAGTATGTGAAAATGCAATAAATACTCCTCTTGCCATTCCATAAGAACCTCTATTATTATCATGAAGTTTATTTGTGATATTATAAATCTCATTATTTTCAATGATAATATCACCCTCTCCACTTTGTGGAATTACTTCAATACCGGTTGCTACTTTTGCTTTAGAATAATTATCATAATAGAGATTATATATATTACAGTTTTTAATTGTTATATCTGTATATAGTGATAATATACCTGTTTTTGAATTATTGTTACCATCTATATTCAAACCATTAAGTGTAACTTTTTCACTTTTTATAGTTATAATTTCTGGTTCTTCTCCCACAAAACTGAGAGTAAAATTTTTGTGTATAGATATTATAGTAATAGGCTTATCTATTACTATTTTTTTCTCTATATCATATTTGCCCTCTATATCTATAATCAATTTACCACCACTTGGAGTATCATTAATAGCATCTTCTATTGCAGTAGAGTTATATACTCCATCATTTGGAATTAAATTATAATCAGACAAATATACACTATTATCTATCTTATCACTATCAGTGCTATTTTTGTACGAGATTTTATCTGTTACTGCTTTTGAAATAAATTTCAAAGTTTTAATATCTACTTGCCCATCTCTAAATTGTAATTTATCTCCTTTTGCCGAATATGTACCCTCTCTATATCCATTTGCAATTTTATCTTTGCCATCTCTATCTTTTATACTATCTACTACATAAGTAAAGCCATTTTTTGTATATATACTATATTCATTATGATTCCCCAAATAGATATATATATTATCACTATCTCTTACACCATTTTCAGCTCTATTATAAAAGCTGTCATTACCTTTTCCACCAAATACTATATCATCTCCAGCTCCAGATACAATAGTATCATCTCCCTCTCCTCCTATCAGTATATCACCAATACCGCTTTTTTCATTATTGGTTGATGTTCCATATATTTTATCATTACCTTCTCCGCCATCAATATATGCAACACCTGTTGTTCTACCTGCTTCTATAAAATCATTACCTCCCCCACCAAATACAAAATCACTGCCTGAATCTATATTTTTGTATTTCCAGTTATCTTTACTTGAATATATCACATCTCTACTATCTCTACCAATAATCAAATCATTTAGTTTTGAGCCAGAATTGTAATATCTATCACAATATATAATATTTTCAATATTTATATCTGGAATATTAAACTCTATATCTTTGGTATCACTAGCATATTTCTTTGCAATATCCAATACACTATCAGCAGACAAATTGCAACCAATTAATAAAAATGATAAAATAGAAGATAATTCAATAACCCTTTTCATAACAAAACTCCTTATATAAGTTGTTTACTATTATATAAGCCAAAGCTAAAATATTTTTTAGCTTATACCACATAAATAAAATTTTACTTCGTTTAATAACTGATTTTACGCAAACAAAGCCCCTCTGCCTTGACAGATGAGGCTAAAGCCTCATTTCCAAAATAGATCAATTTTGAAATTTATATAGGAAGTGGGGGGACTGCAGTCTTATATCAGCTTAAGTTTTTACAATATAATTTGTTTCAAATATAAAGTGTGTAGTATTTAGTAGTTACTCTCTTGTGTATGCTATATCTTCCATTTTAGTTATATACAGTTCATTAAATTTTTCTGAGTATTCAAATAGTAGTTTGTAATACTTTATAAATCGAAATATCACTATTACAAATAACTTTATCTCCCAAAAAACATATTTTTGGGAGATAATTATAATATAAAAAATTAATTTTCGTCTTGATTTACAATTTTGTTTGCTTTAATCCAAGGCATCATCTCTCTTAACTCTTCACCGGTTTTTTCTATCAGTGATGCTTTTGCATTATTTCTCTCTGCTGTCATTCTTGGATAACCTGCTTGACCCTCTAGTATAAAATCTTTTGCAAATTTACCATTTTGGATCTCTTTTAGGATCTCTTTCATAGCTTTTTTGCTCTCATCATTAATTACTCTAGGTCCACTTACATAATCACCATATTCAGCTGTATTACTAATAGAATATCTCATATCAGCTATTCCACCCTCAAACATCAAATCAACAATCAATTTAAGTTCATGCAGACACTCAAAGTATGCCATCTCAGGTGCATAACCAGCCTCTACCAAAGTATCAAACCCAGCTTGAACCAATGAAGTTACACCACCACAAAGTACAGCTTGTTCACCAAATAGGTCAGTTTCAGTCTCATCTTTGAATGTTGTCTCAATAATAGCAGTTCTACCACCACCAATTGCACTTGCATAAGATAGAGCAAGTTCTTTTGTATTGCCACTTGGATCTTGAGCAATAGCAATTAGATCTGGAATACCACCACCTTTTACAAATTCACTTCTTACTGTATGACCTGGTGCTTTTGGAGCAACCATCATTACATTAATATCACTTGCTGGTGTAATTCTGCCATAGTGGATATTGAATCCATGACCAAAAGCAATAGTAGCACCACTTTTGAGATTTGGCTCAATCTCATTTTTATATACACTAGCTTGAGTCTCATCAGGCAAAAGAATCATAACAACATCAGCTTTTTTTGTAGCTTCTGCTACACTAAGTACTTCAAAACCCTTTGCTTCAGCTTTTTTCCAACTATTTCCACCCTTTTTAAGACCCACAACAACCTCTACACCGCTATCTCTAAGATTCTCTGCGTGTGCATGTCCTTGGCTACCAAAGCCAATCATAGCTACTGTTTTACTCTTGATTATCTCAATATCACAATCTTTATCATAATAGACATTTAATGCCATTTTATTATCCTTTCTGTATGGTTCTAAAAATTGCGTAGATTATAGCCAAAGTGGACTTATATCGTAATATATCAACTCCTGTTTAATTAAAAATGGCTTCTCTTTTTGAATTATAAGTATTTATTAAGTATAAATATTATAGAATTTGATTCTAAAATATCAAAAAAAGGGGTAGTAATGTTAAAAAAATTATTAGCATTATTTATGGCTATTGGTTTAATAAGTGGTTTGTATGCAGGTGATGTACCTACAAGCAAAAAGAAAATAATCCCTCAGGGTAAATATTTGACTCCCCAAGAGGCATATGATATGATGCAAAAAGAGGGTGATAAGGTATTGTTTATAGATGTACGAACACCAGAAGAGTTATATTTTGTAGGTTATCCTACTGTAATTGATAAAAATATTCCAATAGCCTATATTGATTATTCTAAATTCAAAAAGAATAAAAAAGGCGAAGTTGTAAAGTTTGCCAGTTATAAAAACAAAGAGTTTATGCCTCAATTAGAAGCAGCACTCAAAAAGAAAGGTCTTGATAAAAACAGCCCTATTATCGTAATATGTCGTTCTGGTAGCAGAGCTGCAAAAGCTGCAAAGATGATGGATAAAGCAGGATACAAAAATGTATATAATCTTGATCAAGGTTTTGAGGGTGATAAGGATAAAAACAAGCATAGAACTGTAAATGGCTGGAAAAATGCCAACCTTCCTTACACTTACAAGGTAAATGAGAAAGTATTTATTCTACATAAGTAATCTCTTTTGCTTATAGGGCTTTTGCTCTATAAGTCCTCTTTAAGACAAACAATATATAATTTCAATCTCTTATGTTCGGGTAGCTCAGGGGTAGAGCACTTCGTTGACATCGAAGTGGTCGGAGGTTCAAATCCTCTCCCGAACACCATCAGTATTACTCTATCACTTCAAAATACAACATTAAAGTCCTTTGATAAAAGTGTCCACCATCATCACTAATAATAGCATATCTATTTTTACCAACTCTTGTCAATCCCTCAAAGTTATCTACAAGCCAACCATCAGATCTACTCAATTGTGCCAGAATATTTAAATTGCACATACCATTTTTGCAAGAGGATATATCAAGTTTTGCTAAAATTGTGGTAAAAGATTCTACTGTACCATTATATGCTCTAAGTAATATCAAAATATCACCACTATCCATACTCTCTATAGCTGTAATTGCAATATTTTTGATATGAGGAGTCTTGAAGCTAAATTTGTTTCTACCATTTAGGGAGTAGATTGTCTGAATAAATCTATTACTTTTTCTCAAAGGATACTCAGATGCTATCATCAATCCATATTTTGGGTGGTATAGTATAGACTCTAACTGTTTATTTTTACCTCGGTATGACTTTTTATTACCAAGTAGAGATGGTAATTTTAGTTTTTTTATAACAGTGCCTTTTGTATCTAACTCTACTACTTTTGCTCTTCTTTCAAATGAAGCATAGAGTCTATTTTTGTCATCTATACACAACCCTTCACTATCTTTATCTCTTTTTTTGGTAAAAAACTTACCCTTTTTGGTATGTAGTTTGTATGAGTGTATAGGCTTTAAGTCTATATTTTTATCAAAAGTAGCTCTAAAGTGACTCAATACACCCTTATCACTAATTAGATACAAATTGCCATTACTGTATGCCAGGTCTGAAATCTCTTCAAAATCTATCCCATCAATCTCTCCATAAACCAACTCTACACAATCTATTATCTTGATTTTGCCTACAATATTGCTTTTTAGTGATGATGGTCTTATATCGACTTTGAAATAATCAGCCTGTATTGTAAAAAGAGCTATTATATATATAAGTAGTACTCTACCTGGCATCTTTTTTTTCCTCTTTATAGATAATATACAAAAACATCAATACAGCTACATCTATCATTACATCAGCAAAATTAAATATAGCAAAATCAAACCAACAGTGCCATGATACATAATCGACTACACCACCATATACAAATCTATCATACAAATTACCCAAAGCAGCTCCAGTAAGTATACCTGTAGATAGTGGGTACTTTTTGATAAATTTAGATACAACAAGGTATAACAAAATAGCAATTACTAGTAGTAAATGCAAATATTTTAGGCTCTCACCCAAAGATGATAGCATACTAAATGCTACCCCTTTATTGAAATGCAATTCCAGTGATATACAATTGCTATACCACTCATACCCCTCTACAAACAGATCTTTTAATCCCCTATCTATTAGAAATATACCAAGTGCAATTGATAAAAATATAAAAATCTGTCTCATTTAAACCAACGCTTTTTTGAAAAAGCCCTCTACTCTTTTCATCATACTATCTAACTGCTGAGCATCTTCTCCCTCTAAAAGAAGCCTTATCAAATTCTCTGTACCTGAGTATCTAAAAAGATGTCTCATATTTGCACTCTCTATATCACTACACAACTCTTTTAAACCTTCAATCTCATTTAAATCTTTTTTGTATGAGATTGGCAAATTTATCAAAAGTTGTGGATAGAGTTCAAATGGATTGAATACTTCACTAGCTCTTTTGCCATCTTTTACCAAACACGCCAAAGCCTGTAAGGCACTTGTAATTCCATCACCAGTTTTTGCAAAGTCACTAAATACAATATGACCACTTTGTTCACCACCAAAGTTTAGATTTAGTTTTTGCATCATCTGCACCACATTTTTATCACCCACTGCACTGCGATATACAGATATACCATAGTTTGATAGATAATCATCTAATGCTTTATTACTCATAACAGTAGTTACCATACCACTATTTTGCAAAGTATTTTCTCTTTTGAGATGCAAAGCTAGTACACCCATTAATTTATCACCATCTATCACATCACCCTTTTCATCTACCATTACTATTCTATCTGCATCACCATCTAATGCTAATCCAATATCAGCTCTGTATTTGACAACCTGTTGAGCCAAAGCTTCCGGGTGCATAGCTCCACACCCCTCATTTATATTAAATCCGTTTGGCTCATTTGCCACTACTACTACATCAGCACCCAACTCCTGTAGTACAGTAGGAGCCACTTTGTACCCTGCACCATTGGCACAATCGACTACCACCCTTAGATTGGTCAAAGACAACTCTTTTGGAAATGAATTTTTGATATGGACTATATATCTGCCTATTACATCATCTATTCTTTTTGATTTGCCAATACGCTTACCACACTCTTGAGAAGCTGAGAGTAACTCTTCATTGGCATATATCTCTTCTATCTTCTCCTCTACTGCTCTATTTAGTTTGCTACCAGTTGAATCAAAAAATTTAATTCCATTATCATAATATGGATTGTGACTAGCAGATATCATAATCCCTGCATCACATCTCATATTCTCTGTCAAAAATGCAACAGCTGGAGTTGGCATAGGTCCAATTTGAATTACATCATACCCTACAGCTGTAAGTCCGGAGACTATGGCATTTTCTACCATATATCCACTTCTTCTGGTATCTTTACCTACAAGTATTCTATTGTTTTTAGCGTGTGGTCTAAAGTATATACCAGTTGCCATAGCCAGTTTTAATGCTGCTATTGCAGTAACCTTTTCACCCGCTTTTCCCCTTACTCCATCAGTACCAAACAATTTTGCCATATAAAAATCCTAAAGTTTTTGTATAATTTTAGCCAACCAAGATGTAAAATTGGTTTCGTTAATGTGATATTAATAATATTTTAGATAGTATTCGCCCACTTATGAGTATGGGGCATATACCCTTTACTCTATTTGACATTATACAAAAAGCATAAAAAAGGACACTGTTAAATGGCACATCACAAGTCAGCAAAAAAAAGAATCAAGCAAACTGTTAAAAGAACAGAGAGAAACAGATACTACAGAACTCGTATGAAAAATATTGTAAAAGCTGTTAGAGTAGCTGTAGAAGAGGGTAACAAAGAAAAAGCAGTAGAAGCTTTTAAGGTAGCAAACAAGCAGTTGCACCACTTTGTAAGCAAAGGCTTCCTCAAAAAGCAGACTGCTTCAAGAAAAGTAAGCAGACTAAACAAGCTTGTAAACAATATGGACGCTGCATAAGCAATCTACACAACCTCTATAACCTACTACCCTCATTTTGGAGGGTGGTAAACTATACAATTAAACGCTCAGGATAATATAATGAAAGAGAAATTAATTCCATTTATTGAGCGATATGAAGAGATAAATCAACTCTTAAGCTCCCCTGATATTGCTTCAGATATCAAAAAGATGACAGAACTCAGCAAAGAACAATCCTCTATTGCTCCACTTGTAGAAAAGGCTCGTGAGTATATTGATACCATAGAAGCTATCAAAGAGAATAAAGAGATGCTTCAAGATGAAGAGCTTGGAGAGTTGGCAAAAGAGGAGTTGGCTGAACTTGAACCAAAATTGCCACAACTTGAAGAAGAGATCAAAGTACTTATGATACCAAAAGATCCAAATGATGACAAAAATATATATCTTGAACTCAGAGCTGGAACCGGTGGAGATGAGAGTGCTTTGTTTGTAGAAGATATTTTCAAAATGTACCTAAGATTTGCTGAAAGACAAAATTGGAAAGTAGAGATAGTAAGCTCTTCTGAAGGAACTGCTGGAGGATACAAAGAACTTATTGTCCTGGTAAAGGGTGATGGAGTATATAGCAAACTCAAGTATGAAGCTGGAACACATAGGGTACAAAGAGTACCAGAAACTGAAACTCAAGGCAGAGTACATACCTCTGCAATTACAGTAGCAGTAATTCCAGAAGTTGAAGATGTAGAGATAGATATAAAACCAAATGAGATAAAAATGGATGTCTATCGCTCCAGTGGTTGTGGAGGACAGAGTGTAAATACCACCGATTCAGCTGTTAGACTTACACACATTCCAACTGGTATTGTAGTAGCTATCCAAGATGAGAAATCTCAGCACAAAAACAGAGACAAAGCTATGAAAGTACTAAAGGCTAGAGTATATGAAGCCCAAATGCAAGAGCAATTAGCTCAAACCTCTGCCCAAAGGAAGCTTCAGGTAGGCTCAGGAGACAGAAGTGAAAAGATTCGTACATACAATTATCCACAAAACAGAATTACAGATCACCGTATAGGTCTAACTCTGTATGCTTTGGATGATGTAATGAATAATGGAACACTTGAGCAAGTAATAGACCCTCTGATAGCCCACGCCCAAGCAGAAGCTATAAAAGAGGCAGGATTATAACTAATATTAGGAGTGGGACTCTACTCCCACCAAAAATATTATCAAACTATTAAAAGCTTGATGTTTTATTAGCTATCTCTTCTATTACTTCTGATAGCTTTTTGTCTTCTACATTTATTACTATATCTGCTACTTTTTTATAAGCTTTTTGGCGTTCTTTGTATAACTGTTTGGCTTTTTTGGGCTCACTAAAAAGTGGTCTTTTGGCTAACTTCTTTTTGGAGTTTTTGGCAGTTTTTAATCTATTGTGAATCCACTCAAATGAAGCATCCAGCAGTACTACTGTACCAAGTTTGGATAGATTGTTTACCTTGTAAAAGCCTCCTCCGCAACTAATCAATGTACCATCTACACTACTTTCTATCCAGTTGGCACACTTTTGTTCCAATGCCCTAAAGTATGCTTCTCCCTCTTTTTTGAATATCTTTGGTATTGAACGATTCTCCAGTGACTCTATCAGATCATCTGTATCTATGGCAAATGTACCATACTTTTGTGAAAATGCTCTGGCTGTTGTACCTTTGCCTACACCCATAAAACCTATCAGTATAATATTATCTCTTTTCATTACTGTAACCTTTTTTGTTGTGATTATATCTTAGGGTATCTTACTCCACATAGATAGAGTCCATATGGAGGAGCCGGTTTGGTGATATATCTGTCTGTGGCTTTTATTTGATTGACCAACTGCTTTAGTGATATATCACCATTGGCATATGCAATAGATGCTGATACCATCAATCTAACCTGAGAACGCAAAAATCCATTGGCACTAAAGTATATAACACTATATTTGCCTCTTTTTATATAAAATGCTTTGTAAATCTCTCTGATTGTACTTTTGACATCTGAGCCACTTTTGCAAAAGTACCCAAAGTTGTGTTCTCCTTTAAAGATACCAAGAGCCTCTTTTAGCTTGGTGTAATCTTTGATGGTTATATCAGATACATATTTACGCTCAAAAACAGACGGATTTTGACAAATGATATACCTATATACCCTCTCTTTGGCACTGTATCTTGCATGAAAACTATCCGGTACTTCTACAATGTGTCTAAAGTATATGGCATCTACTTTGCCATTTAGAGCCTCTTTTAGGCTGTCTGTTTTACTCTCCCAGTATTTTGGCAAATCAAAGTGTATCACCTGAGCTGTGGCGTGTACATGAGAATCTGTCCTGCCACTGCCTGTAATATCACTGTATATACCTACACTCTTTAGTGCTTTTTTTATGGCAAAAGCTACTGTATTTGCAGTCCTCTTTTGCTCTTGGAACCCCTCAAAGCTACTTCCGTCATATGCAACTACCGCTTTTATTCTCATACTAATACCTCTTTAGTACTCTTTTTGCAAGTATCCACCACCCAACAGCCAAAAAGAGTAGTGTAAATACTCCAAACAACTCTATGCTTCCACTCTTTTTGAGTATGGCAGCTGGAATATAAAGAGCCATACCAATTACAAATATAGCTGTAAATGTGGCACTCTTTTGGTATCTGGGGTTATATATTGAGAGTGCAACAATAGGTGCAAATGTAAGCAGTGGAGAGAGTGATACAAACAGTAAATAGAGTAGATTTGCTCTGCGTCTTTTGTCTGTTTTGGCTTTTTGCCAATACTCTTTGAGTGTTACAACAGGCTTCAGTTTGGCAGAAGAGTATCTATACAGGGTCAATCTGCCATATCTGAGGGTTTGAATCTTTTGGGGGGTGGAACTCTCTCCTGTACCATTATAGAGTGAGAGTGTAAAGATAGAGTTATTATTGTCTATTTGTCCCTCTTTGGCTACAAAGAGCCTGTAGTTTTGGGCATCTTGATTATCAAAGAGTACAAGATTGTAGTATCTGTTACCCTCTTTTGATTCTGCATATATATGAAAATCACCAAAACTTTGACTAAGCTTTCTGGGTTCTATATTTAGTGTAGCTTCTGCAACCTTTTGGGCTTTGAACTGGGATAGTTTTTGTTTCATCTGTGGATAGACCATCAAAGATACAACCACCAACAAGATACTAAAAAGGAGTGTCATAGGAAACATAATACGAATAAGTCTCATTGGCTTGTATCCCAAAGCAAACAGAGCTACAAGCTCATTACCCTCAGATAGACGGCTAAAGGTATTAGCAAGTGCAGCCATAAATGATAATGGAATAGTAAAAAATATAATTTCTGGCAAAAAGTAGCCAAAGAGTTGAAGCAATTCAAATGTATCAAGATTGACTTTGGAGCTTAGTACTGATATTCTTACAAAAAAGACCAGTGATACAATCACAAAAAATGGTAAAAATATCAATAGGTAATTACTAACAAAGATGGTTAGAAGATACCTTCTGGTTCTACCCATACATTATCCAGTACAAAAGTCT
>JAMOSA010000147.1 GCA_027063325.1 Campylobacteraceae bacterium | reverse complement strand
TTTGTAGCTGCTACAATAGCTGGGGCTATATCAATGCTTGCAAACTTTGGAATGTTTTTTGGAGGAAGCAGTGAAGATAGACCAAATCCTATAGTATCACTGATATTGATGATAATAATGCCTCTTGCTGCTACAATTATCCAAATGACTATTAGCAGAGCCAGAGAGTTTGAAGCAGACAAAGGGGCGGCTTTGCTTACTGGTCATCCAGAGTGGCTACAGAGTGCATTAAGCAAACTGGAAAATTATGCACAGCAGGGTGTAATACATGATGCAGAGCCATCTACTGCACATATGTTTATAGTCAATCCATTCTCAGGTGTTGGTAGTGCAATAGGCAATCTATTTAGAACCCACCCAACAACAGAAGAGAGAATTGAGAGACTAGAAGAGATTAAATATGAGTTGAGAAACTAATGAGTCCATTTTCAATACAATTAATTAGAGGTTTTTTGCCTCAGGATATACAAGAGCAGGATAAAACAACACTAAAAGAGTTGCAAAATATTGGTGCCATAGAAGAGTGTGAAGATGGATTATATAGATTGAAATCTCTATACAGGGTTGGCAGGTTATATATATCCAAAGATGGCAAAGGGTATCTTGAAGCTCAAAATGAGAATGAAAGAGATCTACTAATAGAGCCTTCCAACTTAAATGGTGCAAAGAGTTTGGATGAAGTTGTAGTCAAAAGAGTAATTGCAAGAAGAGGTAGAGCAAGTGGAAAGGTAGTATCAATAGTTAGGTTAAATGAACCATATATAATAGGCTATCTTGATAAAAACTCCAATCAAGTTTTGCATATAAAAACAGATTTACCAATAGAAGCAAAATTAGAAGGAGTTCCATCTACTGCATTCAAAGATAAAACAGTATTTGTAATAGAGCCAAAAGAGCATAAAATTATACAGATACTAGGAACATTGTATGATCCTATGATAGATGAAAAATTGTCTTTGATGTTATACAATAGACCAGATGATAACTTTGATAAAGAGTGTATAGATGAAGCTAAGGCAATAGACAGTGAAGTAAAAGCCAAAGATATAGAAAGTAGAGTTGATTTAAGAGAACTTGATTTTTGTACAATAGATCCTGTAACTGCAAAAGATTTTGATGATGCTATATATTTTGATTTGAATAGATATGAATTATATGTAGCTATTGCAGATGTAAGCTACTATGTATCACTCTTTAGTCATATAGACAAAGAGGCAAAAGTTAGAGGATTTACTACATATCTACCACACAAAGCATTTCCTATGCTACCAAGAGAACTTAGTGAAAATATATGCTCACTAAAACCCCATGTGGATAGATTGGCATTTATCTGTAAGCTGACACTAGATAAAAATACTCTAAAACCTATAAAAGAGGAGTTTTTTGAAGGAGTAATCCACTCTAAAAGAAGATTTAACTATGATGAAGTAGATGCTATTATTGAGGGTAAAAGAGGTGCTATAAATGATGATGAACAAAGAATCCTAAAGTGGCTTTTGCCTCTGCAAAAAATCACTCAAAGATTAAAAAAAGATAGATTAAAGAGCGGATTTGACTTTAGAAGCCAGGAGATAAAGATTACTATTGATGCCAATGCTCTACTAAAAGATACTCAAATAGAAACCGGAACTCCTTCTCACTCTTTGATAGAGGAGTGTATGCTACTTGCCAATAAGGCTTCAGCAAAAAGATTTAGCGGAGAGGGTGATAGTATATTTAGAATACACGAAGCACCAAAAGAGGAGAAGATAGAAGAACTTTTGGCTGATTTGGCAACAATTGGTATATTTGTAGAAGTAGAAGATAATCTCGCTACAGGTGATATAATAAGAGCTATTCAAAAAGAGGCTACGAAGATGGGTTTGGAAGATGAGGTAGATGAACTTGTCATCAAATCTTTGCAAAGAGCATCATACAGATCTTATAATGTAGGACATTTTGGATTAGGGTTTAAATACTACTCTCACTTTACATCACCTATTAGA
>JAMOSA010000146.1 GCA_027063325.1 Campylobacteraceae bacterium | reverse complement strand
TCCATAATTATTCCATCTATTACACCATCAACCACCCTTGCAAATATTTTGCTGATTAAAAATAGAGATTTTACAAAGAGTATCTCATATACTTTATCTATATAGAGTGCATTATAAAATCTTTTGTCCCATATGCTTTGAGGTAGTGGTTTGATTCTCTCCATATAGATGTGATATGCCATAAATATACCCCCAAGCACTACTATTATATTGATTAAATCGAGTATAAATTCACCCCCAAATCCAAAATGTACTACTCTATCTGGCAAATCTATCATAGAGCCAAACCACTCTGTTCCACCATAAGCTTTTGGCAGATTCAAAAATCCTGCCAAGGCACTGCCTACTGCAAGTATAATTATAGGATAGAGCATTTCACTACTTGGTGTTTTGTATGAAGTAATCTCTTTTGGATCTTTTGCAAATAGTATAAAATAGAATCTAAACATATAAAAAGCGGTCAAAAATGCAGTAGTAACACCCAAAAACCACAATAGATACTCACCCTTGCCAAAAGCTTGAAGCAGTATGGCATCTTTGCTGAAAAAACCTGCAAATGGTGGCAAACCTGTAATTGCAAATGTTGCTATGAGCATAGGTACTTTGAGGCTATAAATATTTTTGCCTCTACCTTGTAACTGGAATAGATTTTGTTGATGAAACAGTACAATAAGTACTCCAGCTCCCATAAATAGAAGTGCTTTAAAGAATGCATGAGTAAATAGATGAAATATACCACTGCTATAAGCTCCAAGTCCAACTGCTATAAACATATATCCAAGTTGAGACATTGTTGAGTATGCTAGTATCTTTTTAATATCATTTTGATAAGAGGCAAAAAGAGCTGCAAGGATTGCAGATACAGCTCCTGTATATGCGATAATGAGTCCTGCATTTGGTACTTCATTGTATAAAAATGCAAATCTTGCTACCATATATACTCCAGCTGTTACCATAGTAGCAGCATGAATTAGTGCCGATACTGGAGTAGGTCCTGCCATAGCATCTGGTAGCCATACAAACAGAGGAATTTGAGCAGATTTACCAACAGCTCCAGCAAAGAGCAGTAGTGCAATTATAAACAGTAGAGTTTTGTCTATATCTATAATTGAGTGTGAGAGTGCCTCAAAACTCATTCCCCCTTCACCAACTGTTGCAAAAAGCAAAGCTATAGCACCAATAAATCCCAAATCACCTATACGGTTTGCAATAAATGCTTTGTTTGCTGCTTTGATATTGTCTCTGTTTTGGTAGTAGTATCCAATAAGCAGGTATGATGTAACTCCTACAAGCTCCCACCCTATAAACATAATTATAGGATTGTTTGCCAAAACCAATAGCAACATACTACCTATAAAAAGAGTAAAATATGAAAAGAATCTGCCAAAACCATTATCTCTTCTCATATAACCGACTGCATAAATTGTAATAACAGTACCTACAAATGTAACAATAAAGAGCATAACTGCACCAAGTTTATCCAAATGCAGACTCAAATCAATATTAAAATTACCAATATCTATCCATTTAAAGAGAGTATAATCTATAACTTTGTTTGTAGTTATTACACTATCACTCAACCCAAATCCTATAATTGTAGCAAGTGAAGTAAAAGAGAGTGCAATAACAGCATATAGATTGTGTATGGAGTTATCCTCTTTGATACTCAAGTGTATCATACCAATCAAAAATGAGGCTATAAATGGCAATAACAATACCCAAGAGAGTAAAGAATCACTTATCATTTGAGCCTCCTTGAGCCAACAGATTGTAGCTACTACTGTCAATATCTCTTTTTTGTCTATACAGATGTACTATCATTGCCAAAAATAGAGTAGCTTCAGCAGCTATTATACCTATGATTATAAGTGCTAATACAGAGTGGGCAGATTGGTTTGATACATTTGCAAATGTTGCCAAAATCAGATTGATACTGTTTAGGATAAGTTCAAGTGACATATAGAGTACAAATATGCTTCTTCTGCTCACAACTCCTACTATACCCATACAAAATAGTACTACAGCTACTGCTATAAAATACTCTGCACTCATTGTTTATCCTTTCTGCCTATTGCAACAGCACCAATTAATGAAGCTAAAAGGAGTACTGATAGTATCTCAAATGGTAGTATCCAATTGCTAAACAACTCTATTGAGATACTATTTATATCCCCTTTGGTAGAAAACTCTATACTGTTTTTTGGCAATATAGATATGAGAGTTTTGTATATAAGCAACCCAAATGGTGTAACAAGTAGAGTTGATATAACTATATACATATATCTTATACCCTCTTTGGGAATATTTGACTCTTTTTGATTGATTGAGGTTATAACAATGGCAGTAAGTACAACAATAGCTCCTACTACCACCATAGTTTGAGCCAAAAATAGATATGATTGATGCAACAAAAGATACTCTCCCCCAAGGGAGAGAGTACAAAACATAAAACCAGCTATCTGTAAAGCAGGAGAGGTTGAGAGTATTACCATAGCTCCCCCACCAATTACAAATAGAGTTATTACAAAAAATATTATCATCTCAAGCACGGCTGATCTCCTCTCCAAATACCCCTTTGTGTGAGAGTAGTCTATCTTTTGTGAGTATAAAATCCTCTCTTTTTTTACCTATTATTGAGAATATTCCTGTATCCATTCGTATTGCATCACAAGGACAAGCCTCTACACAATATCCACAAAATATACACTCAAGAGTATCTATATTAAACTGCAAAGGCATCTTGTCATCAACTCCATCATCTCTGGTTGTTGCTACTATATCTATACACTCAGCAGGACAAGCTGTAGCACACATAAAACAGGCTACACATCTAATAGTTCCATCTGCTCTGTGAGTTAATCTATGGAGTCCTCTGTATCTTGAGGTTATATCAGTAGGTTGCTCTTCTGGATACTCAAGTGTCTCTACACTGTTTATATCAGATAGATTTTGTAGCAAATGGCTAGTAGTTATCTTTAATCCTTCAAGTATGGCTGGCAGATAGAGTCTCTCTTTGGTACTATTGCCATATCTTGTAACCTTTTTAACCTTTTTTGACATTATTACACTCCTACTATAACTAAAGCTGTTACAAACAGATTTACAAGAGATAGAGGCAATAGGTATCTCCAGCCAACCATTTGTACTTGGTCATATCTAAATCTTGGAAGTGTCCATCTAATAACAATAAAAAAGATATTAAATATCATAAGTTTTGTAACAAATATACAAAATTGAATCAGTGTTACAGCTATACTTATGGCATCTTTTGAGTTGCTAAATACAACTGCCCACAAAGCTGTTATTGCCAAAAATCCCATAACAAAGAGTACCCAAGATAGTACTTTGGTTTCAAAACTTCTGCCTCCATCAGTAGATAGAGTAACTCTTACACTATTGTTTTTTTTCATCCATGCTACAAAGTAGTACAATATAATTGGTATTACAACAGTAGCAATAGTAGCAATCAATTCTATATTGGATATTAAATCAGCAGTAGATAGCCAGGGCAATTGATAACCACCAAAAAACATAGTTATAATAACAGCACTGGCACCATTCATAGCTACATACTCACCCATAAAAAACATAGCAAACTTCATAGCAGTAAACTCTGTAAAGAATCCTGCTACTATCTCACTCTCACCCTCAGCTACACTAAAAGGGGCTCGGTTGGTCTCTACAAACAGGGCAATAATTACTATTAGTGCAGTAATTGGCTGTACAATTACCCCCCAAGCTGGTAATACTCCAAACAGTGTACCGCTTTGCCAATGTACCATAGAGTTGAAATCTATAGTTCCATATACCATTATTACAGTTGCAACACCAAGACCAAGTGCAACTTCATAACTAATCATTTGTGAAGATGCTCTCAAGGCTCCAAGCAAAGAGTATTTATTGTGACTGAGCCAACCTCCAAATATCATACCAATTACACCCACACTGCCAATTGCAAGGTACCACAATATGCCCCAATCAACAGGTAGTGCTTGCATAGGAATAATTTCATCAAATACTCTTAAATTATCAGCAAATGGAATTACCATAAAAGCTAAAAGTGCAGAAGCAAATGTAATAATTGGAGAGAGTATAAATAGCCATCTATGTTTTGAGATATGCTTTGGGTAGTACTCCTCTTTGACTACAAGTTTAATAACATCTGCAAATGATTGCACTACTCCACCTAGTCTAAAACCTGCTATATTTGTGCGGTTTGGTCCTAATCTATCTTGAATCAATCCACATACCCTTCTTTCTAACCATACAAGAATAGGTATCATCAAAAGAGCCAACAAAGCAGATATAACCACCGCAACAATTGTACCTACTGTTACAACCATACTCATATATCACCTCCAATTGCCTCTATCCACTCTGTAACTGTAAGTATAGGTTTGTTGGCAACAAGAGTTTTGGGGGCATACTGCTTGATACCACTACTGTTTATAAGATGTCTACTGCTTTGTACCCAACTAGCAAGTGGCAAAATCAACCCTTGTGAATTGATAGAGTGTGTGATAAAGTCAATTCTGTGGAGTGTATTTATATCTTGGGCTAATTTGTGATCAAAGTTTATAAGGAGTGTATCACTAGATATATCAGGAGTAGAAGTATCAATCTCTAATGCCATAACACCATAGGCATTTGCTACTCTAAGCTCCTCTTTTAGCCAATTGTCTGCAAACTCTTTATCTTTGTAGCACTCAAGTGGAGAGTAGAGTCTGGCATTTAGTTTTTTTGACCATTTTATAATAGATTCCAACTCTTCTATATATAGATTTGGTGAAGCCAATATAACTATATCTTTGTGTATAAATATTTCAATTCCAATTTTTGATATGGCTTCTTTGAAATCTATAATACTATTTTTGTACTCTATTTGTGTAACTCTGTTTGTATGATACTCTTTGTAACTCAATCTACCCTCATCACAGATAAAGTATCCATTTACATCTTCATTTCTTCTAGCTTTGTATCTGTAAATTCTCTCTGCTTGGAATTTTGTACTACTGTAATCTATTGTAATATTGCAATTTTTTGTGCAACCATGACATATAGAGGGGCTACTTTGCAAAAACCATACTCTTTGCTTAAATTTAAAATCACTGCTTAGTAGGGCACCAACAGGGCATAAATCTACTATATTCATAGCATATTGGCTTTGTAATTTTTGATTAGGAGCTGTAGATATGGTAGAGTGGTTTGCTCTTTTTATTACACCAAGTTCATTGGTTTTTGTTATATTGGCAAAAAATCTTACACATCTTTTGCATAATATACACCTCTCTTCATCATATACTACATTCCTGCCAAACTCTATGTTTTTGGATTTTTTTATCTTTTGCTTTTTGTGTTTACCCTCTTTATATAATCCATAATCCATATAGTAGTTTTGCAAATAGCATTCACCTGCTTTGTCGCATACTGGACAATCAACAGGGTGATTTCTAAGCTGCATTTGCAAAATCTCTTCTCTTAGTCTCTTTATAGTAGGTGTATTTGTATTTACTTCCAAACCCTCTTTTATGAGTGTATCACAAGCAATTTGAGGTCTTTTTTTGCCTTTTATCTCTACCATACACATACGACAATTTCCATCTGCTCCCAATGAATCATGATAGCAGTAGTGAGGAATGTTATATCCGTTATCCAATAGATACTTAAGTAGATTTAGCCCCTCAAAAGCCAAGAGTTTTTTGCCATTTACAGTAAATTCTACCATTTTGCTACTCATTACAAACCCCTCTTAGATACTCCTCAAACTCACTTCTAAATTTTTTAACAAAGCCATCTATCACTCCAGATACAGCAGGAGCAAATACACATATAGTTTTACCATTCATTGTTTGACCAATTTGCAAAAGTTGCTCTATTGAGTTGTAAGAGGCACTATATCTAAGCATTGATTCTACTATCTCATCTACCCATGCTGTTCCTTCACGACAGGGAGTACATTGACCGCAAGATTCATGATGATAAAACTCAAGAAGATTTTTAAGAGCTTCTACCATATTAACACTATCATTCATTACTATCATACCACCTGTACCAAGTGATGAACCAAGCTCTTTTATACTCTCATAATCAAGTTTTGCTTTTGCTACTTCAGTGGCATTGAGTATAGGTGTAGAAGCACCACCTGGAATTACACCTTTGAGATTGCCACCTTTTATGCCACCTCCATAATACTCTATATACTCCATCATCGATGTACCAAACTCAGCTTCATAAACACCGGGATTATTTATATGACCACTCATAGCAAATAGCATACTGCCAGGACTCTTGCTTGTACCATACTCTTTGTATGCATCTGCACCATTTTCTACTATAAAAGGTACTGTTGCAATAGTCTCTACATTGTTTACAAGTGTAGGTCTGCCAAAGTACCACTCTGGCTCTTTTTGATGAGGTTTTAGTCTGGGGTGTCCTCTTTTGCCCTCTAAAGATTCAAGCAAAGCTGACTTTTCACCACAGATATAAGCTCCTGCACCTTTGCAAATTGTTATATCTACTCTATATTTGCTACCTAATATATTTTTGCCAAGATAACCTTGCAGATATGCTTCATCACAAGCTTTTTGAAGTATATTTTGCCACTGGTGATACTCACCTCTAATATATATATATACATCATTTGCACCTATTGCATATGAGGTTAAAATAATTCCCTCTATTAGCAGGTGTGGATCTTTGCTGATAATTTGTCTATCTTTAAATGTACCTGGTTCATTCTCATCACAATTTATCACCAACACTTTTGGTAATTTGAAATCTTGGAGCATAAGTTTCCATTTGGCTCCAGTTGGTGCACCACCTCCACCTTTGCCTCTAAGTCCACTTTTGTCAATCTCATCTACAATAGTTTTGGGATCTTTATCAAACATTTTGTGTATAGTAGAGTAAGCTCCATGCTCTATAGCCTTTTTTATATGGTTTATACCCTCTATATCAAATCTTTTGCTTACTATTTTTACCTCTTTCATGAGAAATCCTCTAAAATCTTTTGCAGTTTTGCAGGTGTCAAATTCTCATAGAGTCTATTATTTATCTGTACTACAGGAGCAGTACCACAAGATCCCAAACACTCCACAAGCGTCAATTGAAAATCACCATTTTGCTGGTTTGGAAGTAGATTGAATCTCTCTTTGAGTAGATTTAGTAACTCTTTTGAGCCACAAAGATTGCAACTTAGGGTTTTGCACAACTGTATATGGTATTTTGCAGTAGGTTTTAGTGTAAACATTGTATAAAATGTTACTACTCCATATACTTGAGCTTCTGAAGTCTTTGTTATATCTGCTACTGCTTTAAAAGCTTCAGTTGGAATATGCTTGAGTCTGTTTTGTATAATCCACAAAAGTGGCAACATCAAAGCTTTGGGGCTTGGATATCTTTGTGACAACTCTTCAATATACTCCAACTCCTCTTTTGTAAATTCAAAACTCATCTATCCATCTCCCCAGCTATTATATTTAGACTTCCAAGTGTCATAATAGCATCAGCTACCTGGTACCCCTCTATCATCTGTGGGTATGCTTGCATATGCAAAAAGCTAGGAGCTCTTACTTTTACTCTGTGTGGAGTTCCACTGCCATTGCTGATAATTGTAAATCCAAGTTCACCATTTGCAGCTTCAATGGCACTGTAGTGTATCTTTGGAGCTACCTTGATACCCTCAAATATGAGTTTGAATTGATTTATAGTCCCTTCTATTGTATTATATACTTCACTCTTTGGCGGTAGTGTTATGGAGCGATCGTTATAGTTGATTTCACCCTTTGGAAGTGCTACTATTGCTTGTTCTATTATCTTGATACTTTGTAAAATCTCTTCAAATCTTACCATTAATCTATCATAGGTATCACCGCAACTGCCTACTATTACATCAAAATCAAAACTATCATAGTAGTAGTATGGTTTATCTGCTCTCATATCATAATCTACTCCACAAGCTCTTAGATTTGGACCTGTAAAGCCCATCTCCATAGCTTTTTTTGGTGATATTGGTGATATATCCTGAACTCTGTCTTGAAATATTCTATTTTTGGCTACCATTATGAGTGTCTCATCAACACCCTTTCTAACCTTGTAGAGAATATCTTGCAAATCACCCTCCCAACCATCATAGAGATCATAAGCCATTCCACCAATTCTGATAAAACTGTTTGTAAGTCTGGCTCCTGTGAGTTTGCTAAGAAAGTCATATGCATCATTTCTAGGATTAAAGAGATACCAGTAGTTTGTCTGAGCCCCCATATCCAAAAGTGCAGCAGCAAGACATACAAGATGATCTATGATTCTGGATAGTTCAGCCAAAATAACTCTGATAAATATAGCTCTATCTGGCAATTCAATATCAAGCATCTCTTCTACTGTTTTGGCAAAAGCAATATTATTCATCAAAGCAGAGCAGTAGTTGAGTCTATCTGTATATGGTATTATTTGATTGTACGTATGGTATTCACAAGCTTTCTCAAACCCTCTATGCAGATACCCTATCTCACTAGCAGAAGCTACAATCTTTTCACCATCAAGTGCTACTATAGTTCTAATTGTTCCATGACTTGCTGGATGTGAGGGACCAAGGTTGAGTGGCATTAGATTGTCTTTTTCTAAATCAAGATCTTTTTTCAAAAGCTCTTTTGACAACTCATCGAGCATATCTTGGGCTTTTGTACAAATTTGCCTTTGGTTTATGGGATAATCTTTACGCAAAGGATACCCCTCAAACTCCAAATGGTTTAAAATTCTCTTTAGGTTTGGATGAGATGCAAAATATATACCGTATTGATCAAATATCTCTCTTTCTAGCCAATTGGCTCCACTATATATAGATGTAATTGAATCTGCACCAAATATAGGCTCTTGGATAGCTACTTCAATAGCTATAGTATCTTTGAAATTATTGTGTCTAAATAGATAAATCAGACTAAAACGCTCTCTTTTTTGTAGAGGATAATTTAACCAGTCTATACCAACAATATCAAGCAGTATAGTAAATTCAAGCTTCTCTTTTAAGGTTTTGATAGCATTAAAGAGTTCTAAGGCATCTATTTGAATCAAAGGTGTATCACCCATTACACCCTCTAAAGATGAAGAGGGGGCTATTTTGAGTAACTCTTCAATCTCAATATGCATTCTATGCATCATATATACTTTTAAAGTTTGGGTGTCTTGGCTCAAGTGCTGGTTCACTCCACAGCATCTTTTGAATCTGCATTACTGCATCAAGCAAAGCTTCTGGACGAGGTGGACAACCTGCTACATATACATCTACTGGTACTATCTCATCAATCCCTTGAAGAGTAGTATAATTGTCATAAAATCCTCCACTACTAGCACATGCACCCATACTAATAACCCATCTAGGCTCTGGCATCTGATCATAAATCTGTTTGAGTATTGGAGCTTGTTTCATACTAACAGTTCCAGCAACTACAAGTAAATCTGCATGTCTTGGAGAAAATCTCAGCACCTCTGCACCAAATCTTGCTATATCATATCTACTAGCTGCTGTTGCCATAAACTCAATAGCACAACATGCAGTTCCAAATACAAATGGCCATAGTGAGCTTTGTCTGCCCCAGTCAATTACAGCATCTACTTTTGTTGTAATAATAGAATCTCCAAGTAGATGTTCATCACTACTTAAATCCATTTCATAACTCCTAATCTAAATATATAGATAAGTCCACCTGTTATGAGTCCTATAAATACAAACATCTCTATCAAGCCAAATACTCCAAGTGTTTTAAGCTCTACAGCCCATGGCAAAATATAGAGTATCTCTACATCAAAGAGTAAAAATACTATACCAACCAAAAAATATTTGACATTAAAACTATTAAATGGATCACCTATTGTATCTCTTATACCACTCTCATAGACTTCATTTTTGCGTTCATTATCACTCTTGGCACCTATATATCGTGTAAGATGAAAAATGGCAGGAAGCATAATAACAAGTATAGCTACAAGTATAGAGGCAAGTAGTAGATTGTGTGGCATTTTACTATCCCTTGTTTTAAATAGATAGAGGCATAAGAGCCTCTTGGTCTTTTAGTATATTAACTAAATTGCAATTAAAATATTTAATATAATAAACTATATACAAAGTTCATATATATATGGGATAAATCTACACATATTTATATAGGTGGCAACTCAATATTTCCCTCTTTTGTATCTATATTACCCTCTTCATAGACTACTTCAAATGGTACACCACTACTGCTGTTGGCATCTACAAATCTGGTAAATCTCTTTTGGAATATCAAATCAACAGTTCCAGTTGGTCCATTTCTTTGTTTGCCAATTATGAGTTCTGTCTCCTCTTCGGGCTTTCTTCTGTAGTTACTCTTGTACTCTTTGCCCTCTGCTTTGGCTTTCATCTCTTTTTCTTTCTCTTTGGCTTCTCTATATACATCATCACGATAGACAAAGAGTATAATATCTGCATCTTGTTCTATTGCACCAGACTCTCTAAGATCACTTAAAAGTGGTCTTTTGTTTTCTCTGGATTCTAGTGAGCGATTGAGCTGGGATAGTGCGATGATTGGTATTTGGAGTTCTCTAGCAAGTTGTTTGAGACCTCTTGAGATTTCACTAATCTCTTGTTGTCTTCCTTCTCTGCCACCATCACTACTCATTAGCTGCAAATAGTCAATGATTGCCATACTGATTTCTGGATGTTGTGTTTTGAGCTTACGAAGCTTTGAGCGTACATGGTGAATAGTAGCATAACCACCATCATCAACAAAGAGTTTTCTTCTGGATATATCATCTACCGCTTGAGCCAACTGCTCCCACTGTTCATCTGTAAGATCACCTACCCTAAGAGATTGCAAAGGTATAGATGTCTTTGCCGAGAGCATTCTTAGCATCAATTGCTCTGCTGGCATCTCAAGTGAAAAGAATGCTACCCCTTCACCTCTTTCTATTGCTTTTAGTGCCATATTAAGTACAAGTGCAGTCTTACCCATAGCAGGTCTAGCTGCAATTATTACTAAATCACCCTTGCCAAATCCACTGGTTTTATCATTTAGATTTCTAAAGCCTGTATCAACACCAATCAGTTTGGAGTTACCCATAGCCTTTAGGCGTTCTATCTCACCCATCATAGATTTGGTTATCTCAACAGAATCTCTAAAGTCATTACTGATACTCTCTTGTGTTATTTCATAGAGTTTCTTCTCAACCCTATCCATAACTTCTGTTGAGTCAAGCTCATCTTCTAAGGTCAATTTTTTGATCTCTGTAGCCAAAGTTACTAAAGCTCTTTTGGCTGAGTATGCTTTGATCTCTTCTATGTATGATTTTGTATTTGTAATGGGACTTGTTGAGAGTATCTGTATCATAGCCTCTTCATCAAAATCCCTCTTTTTTTCCAACTCTTTGCGTAAAAATGTCTCATCTATCGGTTTCTCTTGACTAAAGAGAGCTTCCATAGCCTCAAATAGATGTTGATGAAAAGGTAGATAGAAATCTTTTGGTTTTAATACTGCGGCTACATCTTCAAATACTTCAGCATCAAAAATGATTGTTGATAGTACTGCTCTTTCTATATCTAGGTTATAAATACTCTCCATATACTCCCATCTCCAAATATTAATTTTGTTGTAACTCTTTTAGTTTTTCCAATACAGCTTCTACATGCCCTTTGACTCTAACTTTTTCCCATTTGGCTGCAATTTTGCCATCAGGTGAAATTATAAATGTAGAGCGTACCACACCCATATATTCTCTTCCATAGTTTTTCTTTAGTTGCCACACTCCATACTCTTTGAGTACACTCTTGTCTTCATCACTAAGAAGTGTTACTCCAAGCTCTTTTTTTGCAATAAAGTTTTGATGCTTTTTGACTGAATCTGGACTCACTCCAAGTACTACTGCTCCAAGCTCTGTAAATTCTGGCAGTTTTTGGGTAAAATCCAAAGCTTCAGTAGTACACCCTGGAGTATTATCTTTAGGATAAAAGTAAAGAATTACCCAACTACCTTGTAAATCTCTTAGGCATACTTCTTCACTATCTTGATTTGGCAGACAAAAATTTGGTGCTTTTTCTCCAACTTCTGGCATATCAACTCCTTGTTTAATTTGTATAATTATACTCTATATATCAATTTGATGTTATACAGATGTAATTTTCTAACTTCATACTAAAAATTGTATAGCACTCTTTTAATCTATTGTATTCAAAGTACCTAAGTTTAAATATCAATCTCCATAAAATCCTGAGCCAAAATTACTTTACCCTCAAAATACTCTTTTGCCTCTTTTATTAATTGATACTCTCTATCTTTGGTATATCTGGGACTAATATGAGTCATAACAAGTCTTTTTACTCCCATCTTTTGAGCTGTAATTGCCAAATCTTTTGCAGTAGTATGCATAAATTTTATCTTTAGATTATTATAGTCTGACTCTATATAGGTAGCTTCATGTATCATTGTATCAATTGGAGTATGAGCAGTAAATCTTTGTGGTTCTTGATTGTCTCCTGCTATTATGACTCTTTTTGGTATATCTGGTGGAGTTAAAAGCAGTGAAGTATCTATAGTTTGTCCATTTAGTACAATTTTGTCTTTTTTTTTAATCTCTTGCAGTATTGGACCTATTGGAATATTCAAAGCTCTTACCATATCCATATTCAATTTTGGTTTTGTATGTGGAGAGTATATATATCCAATAGTAGATACAGAGTGCTTTAACTCTACTGTTTCTATATCATAAT
>JAMOSA010000145.1 GCA_027063325.1 Campylobacteraceae bacterium | reverse complement strand
CTATTTCAAATCTATTTGCTATATCTTTGACTTTTGTATCTATATTATCCACCTCAAACTCTCTTAATCCAAATGCTATCTCATCATAAACAGTTGGATTAAAGAGCATACTTTCTGGATTTTGAAAAACTATGGCTACATCTCTTCTAAACTCTTTATCAATACTACTCTTGTTTATTTCCCTGTTGTCTAATATATATTTGCCAGAAGTTGGATAATATAATCCTGCCAAAATTCTAAGTAGAGTTGATTTTCCACTACCATTGCTTCCGAGTATTACAATATGCTCACCACTTTTTATATCCAGTGTCAATGGTTTTAGTGCAATAGACTCTTCATATCTATATTCAATATCATTTAATCTAATCAAAAACTCCCCTTGCTTTTAATGCCAAACTCCTCTCTTTGCTATCATTTAGAGATTTGTTATAAAAGTATCCAAATACCCTGCCAATAAAGTGATACTCTCTTGTATATATAGGAGATACAACCCTACTCTTCCAAGATAATCTAAAATCTTCAAAACTCTTTTTATAACTTACTATTTGAGATAGAGTTATACTCAAAAGCCATCCAAGCTCTTTATTAAAGGCAAAAAATGAGACTATATTAGTATGCAAAAAGAACCAAAATATAAATAGTGTCATTGTATATACTTTGAGATTGATATATATTAAATAATCCCAAAAAGATCTATCTAAAATCATAGCATATATAATCCAGCCTACCGATATAGTAAGATTAAAAAGTAGAAATGATTTGATAACTCTTTTGTTTAGGGTGTACCACTGTTTGTATGATACTGTCCATAAGACCAGAGTAAGAGGTATTAGATATATTGTATTATGAATAGAGAGTATTGTAAACAAAACAGATATAAATAGTACTCTTTTAATTATCATTTTCTTTTCACCATATAATGTAGTAGTGAATATATCAAAAGTAACAATGTTACACCAACAATAGCTGATATGTAATATCCTGATATTGAACCAAATCCAGATACGGTATAGTCTGAAAATATTCCACTGTATTGATGAGAATCTTTGATGCCTTTTGGTATAAAACCTACCATTTTTTCTAATTTATCTATATCCCACTCTCCCCAGGCAGGATTGTCAGTAATTAATCCTATAGGAACTAAGGCTATCAAAAGTATAACAACCAACCAAGCTCTTTTTGCCATCTTTACCTCTTTTGTGTCAAAAATTTATATACTATAGATGTAAAAATTCCTTCTATTACACCAAATATGAGCATATGTTCACCAACAAGTGCAGGTATAGTTACATATATATCAAATGGAAAATATAGTGGCTTTCCATCTGCTGAGTGATATAGTGATTGTAATCCCAATGCCAAAGCAATCAAAAAAGATGATGCCACTGCAGATGTCCAACCTGCCAAAAATGGTGCAAATTTCTTATTCTTAGAGAGTTTAAATACAAAATATCCTATAAATGAAGCACTATATCCCATAGAAAGAGAGTTAATCCCCAAAGCACTGATACCACCATCTCCAAATACAACTGATTGTATCAAAAGTACCAAAGAGACTGCAATTGCTCCAATCCATGGATCAAATAGTATTGCAATTAGTGCTGCTCCTATAGCATGACCACTAGTACCTCCTGGAATTGGTATATTAAAGAGCATTACTACAAAACTCAAAGCTGTAACAGCTCCAATGAGAGGAAGAGTCTCTTCATTTAGACTCTTTTTTAATCTTTTGAAACTATATATCCAAAGTGGTATAGCTATAGCATATGTAGTAGCTACAGTTAGTGGAGATAAATATCCGTCTGGTATATGCACAAATGACTCCTTGTTGGTGAATGAGTATTCATTTGTACAATTATACTTAATCATTGATTGATATATAATTATTTACTAATATTACACATTTTATAGGTAAAATAAATTACATTATCTAAATTTAAGCTAATATGGAACTTTAGTATCATCATGGTTATGTTATCGATTTTATTACT
>JAMOSA010000144.1 GCA_027063325.1 Campylobacteraceae bacterium | reverse complement strand
TAGTGTCCTATGTCGGTAAATCCAGCATTAGGACTCCTAGATATCTGACCCTGATTTACTCCATTTACCAGATTGCCATTTTTATCTATAAAATAGCACTTTCCATCGCTAGTAAAATGCACCAACAGATAATCATCATCAAATCGAGGGGATGCACCATTCCTAATTAGAGGGGCTGAGTCACCGTTAAGTGTTAGCCCACAATACAATCTTCCACCATGTTCATTATCCTTTGAATCGTACTCAGTCCATTGAAAGGTTACCGAACGACATCTTTTTTCACTCGTGATGTGTATTGGTCCTCCAATTTCAGGACTGCACCCTTTTTCTCTTTCATATTTATGGAATAGTGTTCTATTTCCAAATTTGTCCGACTTAAAATCACCCTCTTTATATTCAACATAGCCATTAGTGCAACGCTGGAACGCGTCCCACATTACTCTATCTTCCGTAACAAGGGAGTATGGGTTTGTTTTGAGAGGAAAATACTCAACACAACTCCCATCGCTAAAAATATCTACTGCACCATATCCAATTTTCTTTACAACTATTTCTATAATACTCTCATCACTCTCTAAACCATAACTATCAACTGCTACTACTACTATACTAAATGTTGTATCCTCTTCTACATCAGGGGCTGTTACTGTTATCTCTTCATTTTCTGCTATATTCTCACTTTTAGAAAAAGAAAACTCTCCTTTGTTTTTTATTTTGTAGGTTACTGCATCACCGTCTTCGTCTTTGCTACCACTTATAGTTATAGTAAAAATACTGTTTTTTGTTACTTCATTGGGGGCTGTAATAGTAGGAAGAGATGGTGGAGTGTTTTCAACCAAGGTAGCAGTTACTGTTGTCTCTTTGCTTCTGTTGCCTACGCTGTCAATTGCTACCACTCTTAGAGTTTTTTTATCTCCAATATCTCCACTAAATGTATGTGTATATGTAGCTTTGTTGTCTGTCGCTTCTACCTCTACTTCATTATCATCTATATAGAGTAAAAATTTAGCTACATATATAGACTCATCAAGATAACTATCGCTCTCAAAACTCAAACTTTTTTCATACCCAGCTGTTACAAATATCTCTGTATCCGTAACAGGCTCTTTAACTACCAAAGAAGAGAACTCCAAAGATAAATCCTCTAATGTTCTTCCTTCTAATTTATTTGCATTCTCAGCATATGCAACTGCACCATTTTTTAAAATCTCTTCTATTTTTTCTAATCCATCTTTACCACTGTTTGCCAACTGCACAAGTATCTCTTGTGCTTTTTCGTCCAGTTGCTTAAAGACACCATCATATTTTTCTAATAGTTCTTTAGCATTGTTGTTCAGTTGTGCCAACTCCTGTACTACATCAGCCATCTATTACTCCTTTTTCTATTAGTTTATTCTGCATAGCAATCACAAGATTTGTATTTGCTATCACTGGTTTTAAAAAAAGCTCTTGTGCTTCATTTATAGTTATGTATTCATCTGCTTTGAATACTATCTCTCCAGCTTCTCCACTTACAGGTAACTTTATCTCTATCTCTCCTCCTACTCCTTTTACAAATTGAATACTGGGTGTAGCTATTGATACTATCACCTCTTCATCCTCATCCAAAAGTTCAATGGACTTGTTCCAAAATGTAAAATGCTCCTCTTTGGGTACAATTGCTATCACACTAAGTACACCACTACCATCAAAATAGATACTGTGAATCCCATTTACAAAATATCTATTATCCTCCTCATCTATCAAACCAAAACTCTTAATCTTCTCATAAAGCTCTTGTTTTAATATATCTATGCCATATTCTGTTGGCACACCAGTTAGATATTCCATACCATAGCCCCCCTGATATTAAATTTGCTGTCTGTTTTTAGGTTTAGAGTATTTGTAGCCTTTGGGGTATATACAGCCCCTGCATACACTCTTGCCTCTTTTGTAAGTCTCAATTCCAATCTGTTTTGGAACTCCACTTTTGCTTCCAATCCCCCAGATATAATTGTTTTGCCTGTAGCCCCAAAATTTATATCTCTACTAAACAAAGCTTCCAGTACCATTGCACTACTAATTCCAAATCTACTTTGAGCTTCCAATCTAAGCCTAAGTTCATCCAGCCAAGAGCGAACATTTTTAAAATGCTCTACCAGGGCAATTATCTTTTTTAGATTTTTCTGGCTATATACAAAACCTGTCTCTATATTTATACTTACACGAAAAAAATATGGCTCTCCATCATACTCCCACCACTCCTCAATCTTTGCTGGAAATCCATTTGACTCAAGAGCTATTTCAATAGCTTTTTTTGTCCCTTTTATTCTATGAAGATAGAGTGAGTGGGCTATAGCTTCTCTCTTTTTTTCTTCTGTATCAGCCATAAAAAGAAAATAGGTTTGTAAATCTTTAGCAAGGGGCTTCAAAAACTCTTCAGGGGCTAAATGAGGGTCTCTTAAAGTTCCTATCTTTTTAGAAACAAGATTTAATCTATCAAAAATATCAGACTGCAACTCTTCAAATCTATTTAGAAGTTCATCTATATTTTGAGGTAGTAGATAATTAGTACTCATCTTCACTCTCCTTTGTAGAGATATTCAGCTCTCCCAAAATTGCAATCTCTTCAGTGCCTATTTTTATATCATCAAACTTCATCTCAATATTTTCAACCCCTTCACCCATTAAAGCAGAAATAATTTGTGCCTTTGTTATATCTTTGGCTATTTGTGTTTTTTCAAAAAGCTGTTCTATTTTTCTTCTTGCTTCTATCAAAATATCAGCCATATCAGCTACATAATATTTTGATACAACCAAAACTGCTTCTATATCTATATATATCTCTTTTGCTGGGGATACCTCTACCTTGTCTGTAAGCGGTCTATTTTCACTGCTGTTTAGAGTCTCTTCGACTCTTTGTTGCATCAAACTATCTACAGTTTTTGAATAATAGATTACTCTTACTACTCCTGCTACTGGAGAGTAAACAAATACATCCTCTATTCTCTCATCAGCTCTAAGTGCAAAAGAGATATAAGTATTTTTTGCCCCAGCTGTTGTCTTATTGCTCAAAGATACTCTTATTCTCTCTTTTAATTCATCATCACTCTCTACATCTCCACCGCCTGTAAAATCTTCAAGCTGTTCTACTTTGAGGTAAGGTAGTGGTTGTACTGGTATCTCTGTTTTTACCTTTGAAGAGGCTACTATTCTGTTTAACTCTACAGTAGCAACTGCTTCTGTCTCTCCGGCTGGAATTACAATCTTTTGAGTCAAAAAAGAGCTAAATACTCCTGTATCTTCCAATAGTTCATACCCCTCTGGAATTATTACATCATACAAAAGAGGCTTAAGCAAATAAAATCTCATCTTTGCATAAGGTTTTGAACCTTGCAATCTATAAATACCATAGAGAGTTTCAGCCAAATGATCAAGCTTCTCTTCTTCGGCAGTATCCAAAAAATTGCCTCTTACTTCATAATTTATAAACTCTCTAAGAAGCATCTCACGATAACTAAATGCCTGGATTGTGAGCATAATATTATCGCCAACTACAGGAGTATAGTCAGGGATTATCTGTTTGATATACTCTATATTTTGCTTTAGTATCTCTTTAAAACTAAGAGGCTGTGCAAGATTAGGAAGCATCTTTTGCCTCCAACCATATTTTTAGAGCAAAATTTCCATCTCCATTTTGAACAACATCTACTCTGCTTGGTTTTACTCTACTTACATTCTCTTCTATTGCCTCGAAAGTTTCGCTAATAATTCCAAGCTTTGTTTGAGAATCAAGTGTTCTATCTCTATAAAGGTAAAGATTTGAACCATAGTTTGGGTTCATTGGGATTGAACCTTTTTTTGTAATAAGCACTCTTCTAATCTCTTCTATCACAGAAATTCTATAACTCGAGTCTGCTTTTTCAACCCCAAAAACCTCTAAATCTATCATGCTCTTTTTGCTCCATCAGTAGTTGTAAAGTTTGTCAAATTACCTTTTTTATCTCTAATCTCTCCATCTACTATCAAATCTCCTACTATCTTTACCTCTCCAGTAATATCTGCATTACCCTTTATTACTATACTCTCTCCATCTACTGTAATATCAATAGAGCCTATATGTACATCTACAGCAGCTCCATCACTCCTACTAGTACTCCCTATCACTACACCACTACCATCAATTGAACTCTCTATAAAAGCTACCTGTTGCCCAATAGCAGGAGTTGCACTTACGCAAGGGAGCCAATTAGAAACCCTACCATTTATATCTATACGCACAAAACCTTTATTTCTATCTACCTCACAAACTGTTGCAAACATTACTTTTTACTCTTTAGTACATATACAGCACTCTCTATTGCTAGATTTATCAAAAAATCAGAGACTCTATAACCCATCATAAGTAATTGCTGTCTTACTGCCTCTTTCTTTTGTTCTCCACTTATATTTGCATCAAATGCTCTTTTGACCAATACTTTTACATCATCAAAAAATGCTCCACCAACAAGCCACTTTATAATAGATTGCAACAAAAAACTCTTTAACATATCAACCCCTTTGTTTTTAATTTTCTTATGTCATATTTGCCTCTGTATCCACTCATCTGCCAGTGCGGTCTGTCCCAGCCCCAAAGTCTAAAACCATTTTGAATAGGCAAATTGTATTTACTAATCACTCTATTCATAGCTGTTTCTATCTCTTTGAAAGCCTTTTTATTGTCCCATCTAAAATTACCATCAATCCAAGGCACCAAATCTACAGCCAATCCATACAAATGATAGCTATTCATAGTCTTTGAATATCCAAGCTCTACAAGCTCTCTTTGCCTTTGTATTGTTCTTATTCCCTCTGTTACCCCAAAATCTACTTTTGTATCCTTAATAGCTTCCATTACTGCAAAAGCCAACACAGGATGCACCCCTACAAGTTTGGATAGACTCCGTTTGCTTAATCTATAACTCACTTATCACCTCCTAAAATATTTCTTATCTTTTTGCCTATTAGCGATATAACATCCCACTCTGGAAGTTCTTTTTTGGTTCTGATTGTGAAAATATTTCCTATAATAGAGTATGCTTCACTGATAACCAGCAGATTTATACTCCATTTAAATAGTGTAGTTGCATCTTCTCCAATAGCCTTTGCACTGACTGCTACTACCAGAGGGATTAGAACTAGTGATAATTTTGAAGTAATCCCGTACTTTGCTTTGTTGCTTGTAACTCTCTCTCCAATAGTATGAGCCTTTGCTACACCAGTAACAAAGTCTATTATCAGCAAAGTGGTAAAGATTGCAAATATCTCCGTATCAGCTCCTGCATATATGAGCAGAGCCGATACAGCTCCACTCAATGCAAGGAAAAAGAGCTTTATTTGTAAAAGTGTCTCTGTCTCCATCTAAAATCCAATTTTTTTTATATTCTATTCCATCTTTGGTGTTGCAATAAAGAAAAATTATTGACTCAAATATTTTGTTGTACTCCCAGTTTGTATTTGTTTTACAATATAAAAAAAGAGGGTCAATGAGTATTGAAGAGGTACTAAAAGATATTCTTGAAGCAATAAAAAGCACGGGATTTAATGCAAAATACTATCTTGGTGAACTTAGTAGTTACAAAGAACCAGAGTTAATCAAATCCCAGCTACCAATAGTATTTGTAGATTATACTGGAGATACTCCATCGCTAGACAAAAGGGTTATACACATAAATCTATATTTTGTGGATATGACAGCTTCCAAAACTGAGGAGTACAGACAAAATGCTCTCCAGTCACTACTGCAAATACAACAAAAAACAGAATTGGTACTAATTAATATACTCAAATACCAAGTGGACATAAAAAAAACTAAAAAGATTTTTGATGCAAAAACAGACACAGGGTATCTAACGATATTTACAAAGAGTATAGATATAACAATACCAGATGAGGAGAGATATATATGCAATTGGACAAAGTAATAAGTTGCAAACTAAAAAATAGAGGAGGATGGTATGAAGTAGCAAAAGTAGGTAAATGGAAAGGACATGAAGCAGGAGAGTTTGAATTGAGTAAATCGGATCTAAACCAAATACTCACAAATTTTCAAAATACAAAAGTAGATTTGGTAGTAGATTATGAGCATCAAACATTATCAGGCAAAAAAGCACCTGCAAGTGGCTGGATAAGATACCCAGGAGGGTTAAAAATAGAAAATAACACACTCTTTGCAAAAATAGAATGGACAAAGAGAGCAAAAAAACAGATAAAAAACAAAGAGTACAGATATCTAAGCCCCGTGCTTATACAAAATGCAACCGACTCAAAAAGTGGTAGAAATATTGGATGGCATCTACACTCAGTAGCTCTTACAAACACCCCTTTTTTTACAGAGCTAAAAGCAATTGTTGCAAAAAATATCAGGAGAGAGGAAATGACCAAAACAGAAGAATTAAAAGAACAAAATGACAAACTAAAAAAAGAGATAAAAAAGTTGAAAAACAGGTTAAAAAAGCTCGACAAACAAAATGCAAAACAGAAAGTCAAAAAGGCAATAGAAGCAAAAAAGATAACAAAAGAACAAAAAGATTGGGCTATCAATTATGCACTTACAGACAAAAGAGGGTTTGATGATTTTATAAAAGATGCAAAACCAATCATACAAATCCCAGAATCAAACCAATTTTCAGCTTCAAACAAACCAAAAGAGAAGTTTGATGTAGTCAAATTAGCTTTAGGAGAAAAAGATGGGTAATATCAAAAAACAACCGCCACAATATAGTGATG
Source organism: Campylobacteraceae bacterium (assembly GCA_027063325.1). Taxonomy (GTDB): domain Bacteria; phylum Campylobacterota; class Campylobacteria; order Campylobacterales; family Sulfurovaceae; genus Nitratifractor. Next base: position 6,029 of record JAMOSA010000144.1, on the reverse strand, counting down.
TGATTGTAGAAAATATACTAAGCATAGATGCTCAAGTTGTAGTTACTGATAATGAACTAACAATAGGAACTCCACTTGTCACAGTAGATGGAGGCAAAAGTTTTACTAAAGCCATAGATAGTGAAGATGTAGAAGTAAATGGAATCTTGTGTGATATTTTAGACAAAAGTGATACAGCTACTGTACTTCTTGTAGGCAAAGTTGTAGAAAAACATATAGATGGCATAACAGACAGAATGAAGCTCAGTGCATTTGAAAATAAAATTATATTAGTATAGGAGAGAAGATGAAAGAGTTACTTAAATACTTTACTGTCATCAGTATGGTAGAAATTATTATGCAGATAAAAGCAGCACCAAAATATGTATATGATAAATATTTTGCAAAAAACAAAGAGGGAAAAATATCCCCAAATATACAAATCCCAATTTATAAAGGTGCGGGAGTAGTATTAGAGAGTGTCTCAGAAGAGGGAGAACATCTAATTACTGACACTGGCGACAAATTCCTAATAGATCTTACAATCCCCAGATTTCCACTAGAAAAAACCATAACAGCATCTGAACTAAATCAAATCAGTGCTTTAAATGGCAAAGAGAGAGTACAAACACTCTCACAAAGAGTAGCACAAATACTTGCATTCCAAAAAAACACTTTTCTAACAACACTAGAATATATGGCAGTAGGTGCACTCTTTGGTAAAGTAGTTGATGGCAAAGGAAAAACACTCTTTGAGTTCAAATCAACCAACACTCCAGTAGAAGCAAAAGAGGGAAAAGAGATTATATCTATACTAAACGAGATTGAACAAAAATTAGAAGAGGAGCTTGGATATATCCCTTCATATGAGATACTAGCTAGTAGAAGCTATATTGATGGTATTGCAAAACTGGCAAAAGATGAGAAACTGTTTGAAAATCATCTAGCAAAATGGGAAGAGATTGAAAGCAGAAGAGTTTTAGTAGTGCATGGAACAAAATTTATCCCATATTCAGCTACTTACAAAAACACAAGAGGGCAAATTAAAAAGTTTTTAGAAGATAACAAAGCAATCGTTACACCCCTGGATGAGAATGTATATAAAACATACTACTCTAGGGCAAACCATACAGAAGCACAAACTATGGGTCCAAAGATGTTTTTTGCAGCACAACCAGAAGTCCTACAAAAAGGCAAAGGGTGGAATATCATTTCTGAAATGAGAGCAATACCTGTATGTATTCGTCCAGGAGCATTAATCAATCTAGTATATACCCCTTAATTACCACATACAAATCCCTATTTTAGGGGTTTGTGTCGTTTGAGGCGTAATTGTAGCAAAGGAGTAAAAATTGATAACATTAGATGACCTCACAAAAGAGATTAGCCAAAAAGAGTTAGTAGCACTCACGGATTTGAATGCTTCAGGTAAATTAAACCAAGAGGTACTCGATGATGCAATATGTGATGCAATCTCTTTTGTTGGCTCATTTATATCAATTCCTGCCAATCCTACACCCCTGCTAAAACAAATTGTAGTAGAACTCACAATATTTGAACTAAGAAAGAGAAATGAATTGACACAAGAGAGTTTCAAAGAGAGACTCAAAGAGATAGAAAGTTACCTCCAAAAGATGGCAAACAAAAAGATACCAACAACCATAGAGGAAAGCAAAAAAACAAATACTACCTATAGATTCAAACACAAAAACAAAAAATTAAACCTAAAAGGATACTTATGAGAAAAAAAGAGGCGATAGCAAAAGAGTTGTACATAAAAGGTATGAGTTTAGACAATATTGCCTCTTTGCTTGGTGTTACAAAACGCACAATACAAAATTATAAATCAAAAGCCAAAGATTGGGATACCCAAAGAGCAAACGCTCTTTTAAGCAAAGGTGGAGACAAGCTATACTCAAGCTTTTTAGAGGCTATGAATGACTTTTTGGCAGAAATCAAAGATAGCAACCTAAAAGCAGATATAAAAGCCGAAAAAATAAGCCAGATAGGGGATGCTTTTGCAAAAATGCAAAAAGTAGCCAACTACGAAGACCCCGAAATCTTTAAACACGGCATTATTAAAAACACAATCAAAACTATCATTTTGAGTGCAAAAAAAAATTACAAAAACAAAGAGTGCCTACAAGAGCTTATTGAATTGATAGAAGCTTTACAAGAGGAATTGACAGATGTCTCTATTTAGCAAAGAGGAGTTATTTGAATTTTTAAAAGAGACAAAAGAAACTCTTGAGGCTGATGGTTTAAAGCAAAAAGAGGTTCCAAAATTATCAAGGAAAGCTTTCAAAAGATGGCTACAAGAGTTCATTGCTCCTCTAAAAGAAGAGATTGCATCTATAAACCCACTGCCCATAGAGCAAAAAGCCTATAGAATTAAAAGAGCCTTTAGTGATTTTCATTACTTTAGAAAAACTTACTTTCCACACTACTACAAAATAGAAGAGGAGAGTATATTACAAGAGGACCTAAAAAGAATATACTACATCATTAGAAATAAAAAGGGTAAGAATACTCCAGGTAAAAAGTTTGCAATTGCTGCTCCTAGAGGCTTTGGAAAGAGTACTGATGTTGCACTTACCTTTATTGTCTATGTTATAGCTTACGAGCTAAAGCATTTTGTTACGCTCTTCTCAGATGCAGTAGAACTAACAGAGCTTGAGATAGAGGCTATAAAAGCTGAACTAGAAGAAAACCCCAGACTAAAACAGGATTTTCCTGATATATGTGGCATTGGCAATAGTTGGAAAGTAGGAGATATAGTTACAAAAAACAATATCAGAATCAAAGGATATGGCAGTGGAAAAAGAGTAAGAGGTGTAAAACACGGCACCTTTAGACCAGATCTTACAATTATAGATGATCTAGAAAATGATGAAAATGTAAAAAATCCACGCCAAAGAGACAAGCTTGAAGATTGGTTAGATAGTGCAGTAGATAACCTCGCAGGTGTAGATGATATTATGGATATTATATATATTGGAACTTTGCTACACAAAGATAGTGTCTTGGCTAGAAAACTCAAGTTGGCTTTTTGGCACCCAAAAATTTATAAAGCAATACTCAGATTTCCAAAGAGAATGGACCTTTGGGATATATATGAAAATCTCTACAAAACAAAAGGAGAAGAGAAAGCTCATAAATTTTATTTGAAAAATAGACTACAAATGGATAGTGGTGCTAAGCTTTTGTGGAGTGGAGCATCTTTGGAATCTTTGATGAAGAAAAGAATAAGAAATAAAAAATCATTTGAAAAAGAGCAACAAAACAATCCAGGAAGTGAATTTGCAACATTTGACAGTGCCAAGTTTCAAATCATCTCAAAGACTCAAGCACCAAAGCTTGTCAAAAAATTTCTATTTACCGATTTCAAGGGGGATAGCATCAAAGGAGATTACTTTGCTCTAGTTGCTGGTGGATTTGATGAGAGTGGCAAAAAGCTCTACATCTACTACTCTTACAGAAGCCAAATCAAAGGATTAAAAGCAGTAAACCACCTAGTAGAACTATACAACAAAGAGAACTTCTATTTAATAGGTGGAGAGACAAACGGAGGTTTTTATCTCTACCGTGATTGGTTTAAAGATAAGTGTATAGAAACTTTGGGTGTAATACCAAATACTAGGTTTATCCATAATAAAGATAAAAAAGAGGATCGTATAGCAGAGCTTGAATTTCCACTTATGGATAGTGACCCTGATATTATCTTTGTAGGGGAGCATATAGAATTGTTCAGAGAACTTGATGATTTTCCAGAAGCTATAAATGATGATCTAAGTGATGCACTGTCTGGACTCTGGAGACTTGTTAGGCTCAAAAAAAATTCAAAACCTCGAACAAACAAAAAACATATCAAAAAAAGATACAAAGGATATAGATAATGCCTAAAAATACCAAAACAAAAAAGAGAACTCTCTATCAGTTACAAAAAAATATTCTCCTCTTTTCCAATGAATTGCCAGTCTATAAAGAATGGTTAGATGATTTTGAGATACAAAAAATAGAGAGTGATGCCAGTGTACTGAGTGCAGTCAGCATCAGAAAGAGTACTTCACTCAAAAAAGAGTTAGTAATCACCACCAAAAACAAAGCCATCAAAGGCGAACTCGAAAAGATTTTAAACTACAATTTTAGAAGCCAAGTACTTGATACATTTCTGCAAGGCTTTAGTGTATTTGAGCTGAACTGGTATGAAAAAGAGTATCTTTTCTATCCAAAACCAATAGAAAGAGATTATAGAATGTTCTCTTTGCAAGATGAGAAACTCTTTTATAATCTCCAAGAGGTAGATAGATACAAAGCAATACATCTAATCAGTCGTGCCAAATTTAATGCACCTCTTGGCAGACCACTCTACTATACGCTTTTCTGGTTACGCAAGTTCAAAGCAGCTTCACTCGAATTTTGGATAGAGTTTTTAGAGAGATTTGGCACCCCATGGGTAGTGGGCAAAACAGATGGAGATAAAAACATACTGGCTGAAGAGTTATACTCTATGCTTGGAGGAGATGTAGCAGTAATAGAAGAAAATGACAATATAGAGCTACAGACTCCGACAAATAAAGGAGGATTCAAAGAGATAGTAGAGTATCTGGATAATCAAATCAATCGTGCTATTTTGGGTGGAAATTTGACTGCAAATGTCCAAAGTGGCTCTTATGCAGCAGCCAAGACACACAAAGAGTTAAGCGAAGATTTAGCCCTGAGTGATACAAACTTACTAAAAGAAGCTATCAAAGAGTTAATAGCCAAATTCAAAGAGTTAAATTATATAAAAGAGAATATAGAATTTACTCTAAAAGACCAAGATGATCCAAATATAGAATTAGCCACAAGAGATGCAAACATCAAAAATATTATGGGTGATAACTTCAAGTTTACAAAAGAGTATCTGGTTAGAACCTATGGTATAGATATAGAAGAAAACCACTCATCACAAAAACTTATCCCAAACAAAACCAAAAATCCAAAACCGCTAAGCTACCAAGATGATCAACTCAAAGAGCTTGATACAAAAAAACTCTCAAATGAACTTGAACAAATCTATACAATCATAGCCTCATCAAGCTCATATGAAGAGGCACTGTCAAAAATAGAGAAGTTTGACAATCCAAAATTTGAATCTATGCTAGAGAGTTATATTTTTGCAAATGGAGTATTAAGTGAGCTTGAGCAGTGATACAAAACAGATAGCTAAACTCCCCCCAAAAGAGGCGATAGAGTACCTAAGACAAAAGGGATACAAGCTAACCTTTAATTACAAAGAGCTAATGCACCAAGCCCACCACAAAGCCTTTACAGTAGCCAAAATACAACGCCTTGATCTACTATCAGATATAAAAGAGTCTATCATAAAAGCACAAAAAGAGGGTAAGAGTTTTTATGAGTGGAAAAGAAGCATAAAACCAACCCTTATCAAAAAAGGGTGGTGGGGAGAAGTAGAAGCAATAAATAGGCAAACAGGTGAAATAAAAACCATAACAGTAAATACACACCGCCTAAAGACTATCTTTTATACAAATACTCGCGTAGCCTACCAGGTACAAAAAGCAAAAAAAATTTATAGCGATAAAAATATCAAATATCTGAGATATTCAGCCATACTAGATAGCTCCACCAGAAAGAGCCATAGAAGATTGCATGGAACCATTTTGCCAAAAGATGATGAGTGGTGGCGTACCCACTTTCCACCAAACGGCTGGAACTGTAGATGCAAAGTAGTAGCCATACCCCCACACAAAACTCCCAAAATCACAGATAAATCAACATTACCAAAAGATGCAGTAGAACCAGATTGGGCTTATGATATACAAGATGGTGGACTCTTTGACAGATACAAAGGTGGCAAGATTGAAGAACAAGCAAACAGCAGTTACAAAGATTTCAATCTCCCAGATGCAAAAGAGATAAAAGAGCAAAATCTTCCATCAGCTCCACCAAGATACAAAGATATAAAAGACAAAAAAGAAGCTCTTGAAATCTTAAAACAAGAGATATTAGGAGGCAAAAAGGAAGCCACCATCAGGACACCCATA
>JAMOSA010000143.1 GCA_027063325.1 Campylobacteraceae bacterium | reverse complement strand
TAGCAATAAATATATATCATAGATTACAGATAGATTAATAAAAACATATAAAGAGGAATTGTATTTAATGTTTGGCACAAATAGAGCTAAAGAGTATATCTCTATTGCAACCGATACTGCAAAAATCAATATAGAGTGTAAAGGGGTATGGAAGATAAATACCATTGCTGTTATTCAAACAACCTTTGATAGATATATAAACAAAATAGATAAAAGTGTTGTTTTTGATTGTAAAAATATGAATGACTTTGACAGTAGTGGTATGCTCTTGCTTATAGATTTCAAACAAAGAGTATTAGATAAAGGATACAGTGTAGATATTATAAACCTTTCACAAAAACAGCAGATGATGATAGAGCTTTTGCAAAAGAGTTACAAGAAAGAGCCTCTGCCAAAACCAAAAGGCGGTATATTAGAAAGAATTGGAGAAAATACACTAAAGTCTATAAAGACATCTAAAAAATTCTTCTCATTTTTAGGAGAGATGGCAATAGCATCATTTAGAGTCTTGGCAAAGCCTACACTGTTTAGATTGCCAGAGACTGTCTATCATATAGAAAAATCAGGATTGAATGCTATATTTATTATTGCTATTACATCTATGTTGGTAGGATTGGTTATAGCATACCAAAGTATAGTACAACTTGCCAAGTTTGGAGCTGATATTTATGTAATAGATACAATAGGTATTGCAATTACTAGAGAATTAGGACCTTTAATTACTGCAATTGTAATAGCAGGTAGAAGTGCCTCCTCATATACAGCAGAAATTGGTACAATGAAATTAACAGAAGAGATTAGTGCTATGCGTATTATGGGATTTGATCCTATGAATATGCTAGTAATTCCAAGAGTTGTAGCACTTATTGTTGTAATGCCTTTGTTAATATTCTTTTCAGATATTATGGGAATAGCAGGAGGAATGTTTGCTACCAAATTGCAAACTGGCATCTCTTATGACTTTTTTATACAAAGATTAAGTGAGGTGATGGATTCAACACAATATATTCTAGGTATCATAAAAGGACCTTTTTTTGCAATAATTATAGCAATTACAGGCTGTTTTAGAGGATTTTTGGTTACAGAAGATACAGAGAGTATAGGTATAGAGACAACAGCAAGTGTAGTATATGCAATATTTTTTGTAATTGCATGTGATGGCTTATTCTCTGTGATATATACGGAGTTTAATCTATGAGTACAGTTATAAAGATGAGTAATATTGTAACCAAATTTGGTAGCAGAGTGATTCATGATGGTGTATCATTGGAGGTAAAACAAAAAGAGATATTTGCAATACTTGGTGAAAGTGGTGCTGGTAAATCTGTATTGATGAAAGAGATTATTATGTTGATTAAACCATACTCTGGAGATATAGAACTCTTTGGTACAAAACTAAAACAGATGAGTTACAGACAAAAACAGCAACTAAGACAAAAGTGGGGTGTACTGTTTCAGTTTGGAGCTTTGTTTACATCTTTGAGTGTTGCAGAAAATATTGCACTGCCTGTTAAAGAATATACAAAAATATCTCCATCTTTTTTGGAACAGATAGTCAGGGAGAAGTTAAATATGGTAGGTCTCAGTGACAAAGTAGCCAGTTTGTATCCCTCTCAGTTGAGTGGAGGAATGATAAAAAGAGTAGCACTTGCTAGAGCTTTGGCAATGGATCCAAAACTGCTTTTTCTTGATGAACCAACTTCTGGACTTGATCCAATAGGTGCAAGAGCATTTGACAAGCTTATTGTAGAGCTTAGAGATATACTTGATATTACTGTTGTTATGATTACACATGATCTAGATTCAATCTTTTCCATAGTAGATTCAATGGCAATATTGGCAGACAAAAAAGTTGTAGCCAAAGGGAGTTTGGAAGAGGTACTAAAGTCAAATCATCCGTTTGTAGAGAGGTTTTTCAAAAATGAATATACATCAAAAAGATTTATGGATAAGATAGCAAATATCAAATCAAAATAGAGGATAAGATTGTGTACAGCAAAATAAATTAT
>JAMOSA010000142.1 GCA_027063325.1 Campylobacteraceae bacterium | reverse complement strand
TGGTTTTCCTCTGTTTTGCAGATACTCTATTATATGAAATGATGCACATATATATGCACCATAGCTACCATAAGCTTTGCCCAAAGTCCCCATCTTTATATGATTTGGAGCAGGTTTTATATCATAATAGTCAAATACTCCAAGTAGCATCTTGCCCAAAGTTCCAGAACTGTGTGCTTCATCTACTATCAGTATAGTCTCTTCCTCTTCAACTACTTTGAATATATCTCTATTTAATATATCGCCACTCATAGAGTAGATACCCTCTACTGCTACTATTACTCTATTTGATCTATACTGTTGTATCTTGTATAATAGATCTTCTGCATCATTATGTCTAAATGTAACAACTCTACCTTTTACCAAATTTGAAGCCATAATACCACTGGCGTGATACTCTTCATCTATAATAAGTGTATCGTTTTTGCGTACAAGTGACTCAATTAAAGCGATATTTGCCAAATATCCGCTACCTACCATAATAGCATCTTCAAAGCCATTTATTTTGGCTACTGCTATCTCAAAATCTTCATGAATGGGGTGGTATCCATTGACCAACATACTGGCTTTTGGTGCATGGGCAGAGTATTTTGATACTCTCTCAATGGCTCTATGTAGTCTATTTTTATCTTCGGCTAATCCCAAATAGTCATTTGAGGCAAAGTCATCTAAATTTTCATTATATATGACTCTGTATCTAAATCTGCCACTCTTTTGCAAAGCGGACAACTCTTTGTTATATGGTTTTAATCTATCCACGGTAGAATCTTTTCTACTTGTAAGCCCATAGCAGTAGATTCCAAGCCATCAACCTTTAGTATATATTTTTTGCAAAATCCCTCTACCATACAGGCTCCGGCTTTTCCTCTCCACTTGCCACTTTTTAGATACTCTTGCAAGTCATTTTCATCAAACTTTGCAAATTTATAGTGAGTTGCAGATAGATCTATAAACATAAGTTTGTTACTTTTTAGATGAATAGCTGAGACTATTGATATAGTATTGCCACTTTGCTTTTTTAGTATCTCTCTTGCTTCATCTATAGTGTATGCTTTACGCAGTATTTCGTCATCACTTGTAGCTATTACAGTATCTGCTGTAAGTATTGGAGTATCCAAGCCATACTTTTTGATAGCTGTCTCAAGTTTACCTTTTGAGGCTTGATATACAAACTCTCTTGCACTATTGCTTTGTATTGACTCTTCGTCAAAATTTACAGAAGATTGTATATACTCTATACCAAATCTATCCAAAAGTTTTGCTCTTGTTTGTGAAGATGAAGCTAATCTTATCACTGTCAGTATCCTCTAAGAGATATTCCAAGCCATAAAGCTATAGTGCCAAGTGCTATATTTATAGGTAGTAGTATATTTGGTATATACTTTACCAGTGATTTTGCTCTTTTGAAATCACCATCTAAAAATGCTCTGTATGCTTTGGCTCTTCTGATATACATATATATGTAATTGAGTGTCATTATACTCCAAATAATCTCTTTTGAGATAAATATACCCTTTAGGGAGTTGTGGTGACCATCTAGTGCTATTGCCATAATTAATGCAGTAATCAAGATTATACCAATAAAGGGCATAACCAGATTAAACAATCTTCCGGTAATTTTTAAAGTAGTACCTAGTTTAGTTGGTACATCTTCTATCTCCTGTAAAGAGGGGTGAACTGCTACTCTTATAGCTATCATACCGCCTACCCAGACAAATGCACCCAAAACATGCAAAAATATTATAATATGTGCATAATCACCAAATAGTTGACTCATACTCTCTCCTACTTAAACAGATTCTCCAATGCTGATATATCATGACTTTTTTCTTCTGATTGGGTTTGGTTTGGAGTTCTCTCAACTACACCCTCAACCTCTTTTAGCTCTATTTGGTATTTTGTAAGCATGGAAGCGAGTCTTATATTGATACCACTTTTTCCTATAGCTTTGGCTTTTTGGTCTGCTGTAATGCTGACTATGGCTTTTTGTTCACTGGTATTATTGTTTTCTATCTTTACACTCTGAACAACAGCAGGTGATAAGGCTCTAGTTACATAGATTTCAGGAATTGATGAGTACTCTATACAATCAATATTCTCATTACACAACTCTTTGCTTACAGCATTTATTCTAACACCCTTTTGACCAACAGCAGCACCAATTGGGTCAATATCTGCTCTATCAGTTTTTAGTGCTACTTTGGCTCTCTCTCCCGGGATTCTGGCAGAAGATATTATCTCTACCGAGCCATCTTGAATCTCTGGAACCTCTCTTTTCATAAGCTCTTCTAACATCTTTGGTGAAGTTCTGGTAAGCTCAAGATGTAAACCATATTTTGGATCTATTGATACATATCTAAGCAGAGCTTTTATTGTATCACCTGTTTTAAACTTTTCACCTTTGATTCTGTTTCGTTGGCTTAGTATTCCCTTGAGTTCACCAATCTCTACATATGTATTTTCATTACTGTCAACTCTGCTTACTGTACCTATCATAATAGAGCCGACTTTGGCTTTGTACTTTTCAAACAGATCTTGTTCTATTCGTCTTTGAATATGATATTCAAGCTCTCTAAATAGGTTACTGGCTGCAGTTCTGCCAAAATCCTCCAAGTGAAATTCTGTTCTTATCTGATCACCCTCTTCTATATCTTCATCATACTCTTTTGCTTCATTTATAGTTATATACTTTTGTGGCTCACTCTTAGCTTTTGGATCACTGTCTTTGACTACTGTTACAACTTTGAATATTGAGTATTTTTGAGTATCTCTTTCTACAATTACTTCATATATACAATCTTGACAGTCAAGTCTCTTTGCTGTATTGATAACAGCCTCTTTAAACGCCTCTATAGCATTGTCAAATGATATATTCTTCTCATGTGCCATAGCCTCTATGATATTGAGTATTTTTTCCATAATCTATAATTCCTCTCGTGTTCCACCTTTGAAGATAACATATATTCAAGTAAGATAGACAATAGTTACATTTTGTGTGGATTTCAAATTTTTTTGAAGTAACAAATTCTATCTCATTGTACCTTTACAGAAAATTAAGTATAATCAATCCCAATTCTTCTCTATCGAGTATGAGATAGATTATCGGATATGTGAAGTAAGTGGTAAGTAAGACCTAAAGGATATATAGTATGAAACTAAAACTTGCACGAACAGGAATAAAGTCAAAGCCAAAAACAATTGAGTTGGAAAAGATAGAAGAGATGCTTCCCCAAAAATCAATATTCTATTTTGACAGAGAAAACAGTCACAAGGATCTAAAAGCATTGATAGAGTATTTTGAGGAGAAGGGCTACAGTATATATATGCGTGAAGTTAAATATGGACTCAATGAAGATGAATATATATATGAAGTACATATAATACAGTGAGCAGTATGAAAAAGAAGTTATATATAGAGACACTTGGCTGTGCAATGAATGTAAGAGACAGTGAGCATATCATTGCAGAACTGTCAAACAAAAAAGATTATGAATTGACTCAAAATCTTGAAGATGCAGATTTGATTTTGATAAATACATGTTCTGTTAGAGAAAAGCCGGTTGCCAAACTCTTTTCAGAGATTGGAGTATTCCAAAAAAGAGGTAAAAAGGGTGCAAAAATTGGAGTAACCGGTTGTACTGCAAGTCATCTTGGAGAAGAGATTATAAAAAGAGTTCCGGCAGTAGATTTTGTACTGGGGGCTAGAAATGTATCTAAAATCAGTGAAGTTGTAGATAAAAAACATGCTGTTGAAATATCAACTGAGCATGATGAGACACTATATGAATTTACAGATTATCGCTCAAATCCATACAAAGCACTTGTTAATATATCAATAGGTTGTGATAAACAGTGTACTTTTTGTATAGTACCAGCAACAAGAGGTGAAGAGATCTCTATACCCAGTGATTTGATTATACAAGAGATAAGAAGAGCAGTTGAAGGTGGAGCCAAAGAGGTAATGCTCTTGGGACAAAATGTAAATAATTATGCCAAAAGATTTACTGCAGGTAGTGACAAAGCCAGTAGCTTTACAGATCTTTTGAGATTGGTATCTGAAGTTGAAGGGTTAGAGAGGATTAGATTTGCTTCTCCTCATCCTCTGCATATGGATGATGAATTTTTGCAAGAGTTTGCTACTAATCCAAAAATATGTCCACAAATTCATGTACCTTTACAGAGTGGTTCAACCAATCTGCTAAAGAGAATGAAAAGAGGTTATACTAAAGAGTGGTTTTTAAATAGGTGCCAAAAGATTCGCCAGATGGTACCAAATGTAGTAATATCTACTGATATTATAGTAGGTTTTCCAGGTGAGAGTGAAGAGGATTTTGAAGATACAATAGATGTATTAAAAAAGGTAAAATTTGAGCAACTATTCTCATTTAAATACTCTCCAAGACCTCATACCCAAGCAGCTGAGTATAGCAATCAGGTACCATCTGAAGTAGCTTCACGCAGACTTATAGAGCTTCAATCTATTCACAAAGAGATACAAGAGCAGAGTATGCAATCTCAGGTAGGCAAGAGAGTATCTGTATATTTTGAAGAGTTAAAAAGTGGCAACAAAGTAGCAGGTCGTACAGATAATGGCAGACTTGTACTAGTTGATGGTAGTGAAGAGTTGCTTGGTAAAATTGTAGATGTAGATATAGATAGAGCCTCATTGACTACTCTTTTTGGAAAGGTTGTTAGGCAGTGAATCAATCACTATTTTTATATATCAACTCATTTGCCAACAAAAGTCAAATATTAGATGCTTTTATGATATTTGGTGCAAAGGCAATGCCTTATATATTTATGCTTATTCTTGTATATTTATGGTTTAAGGATAAAAAGAGTGAAGCACTCTATAGTGGATATAGTGCAACCTTGGGTATATTAATCAATTTTGTAATAGGAGTTTTTTATACCCATCCAAGACCATTTATGGATAATTTGGGTGTTACACTACTAAAACACAAGGCAGAAAACTCATTTCCTTCAGATCATACTACATTTGTATTATCTATTGCCTTTATGTTTCTTGCTTTTAAATCTACAAGAGTTTTGGGAGTTGTGACTACAGTACTTGCAATTTGGTGTGCAGTAGGTAGAGTATATAGCGGAGTTCATTATCCATTTGACATATTAGGTTCATTTGCAGTAGCTGTTATATCTGTAACTGTTATAAAACTGCTAAGCAGTTACTTTGAAAGATTAAACAGAGTGATTATAGATATTTGGAATAGAGTAATTAAACATATAATAAAGTAGAAGTTTTCAAGTTAAAACTTTATATTTTATATATTGTTTAAATTTACCTGAGTCTTGCTTAAGCTACTAATGCTTTCTTTTCCAAAAGGTTTTACTTATTAAGGTAGTTGATTTTTATCTGTATAATATTGGTAATTATTAGGTTACAATAAACTTTGTATTCTGATAAACATACCATATAATAAAGACTCCTGTATATCCCCTTTACTCCTTTTTAGCAGAAGTTCAGTCTCTATAAGAGTATTTGCTATTGCTACAAATTTATTTGATTTTATTTTGATAGCCAAATTGGCTTTTTGATCTACTATATATTGAGGTGGTCTGTAGCCAAGTATTTCCAGTGGATCTGGTTTGCCATAGAGTCTTATATATGTATGAAACATCAAAAGTTGTTGTACAAATCTTTGGGTTGCTCTTAGGATCTGAAGTTCATCTTCACCCATCTCAAGAAGTTTTGATAGTGTATCAGCAATTGCTCTTTTTTCAAAAAGCTCTATTAGAAGTTTTTCAATTGCCAAAGGTGCTGTTGAATATACAACTTTATCTATATCTTTGGTAGTTACCGGTTGTGGAAGCAGAGCCAGTTTTGGCAACTCTGATACACATAGTAGCAAATTTCCCTCAAGCAGAGTATATAGGTGAGCGATGGCATATCTGTCTATCTCTACATTAAAGCTATCTGCTTCACTAGAGATTATAGATATTGCTTCATTTATACTGGTATCAAAAAATCTTACATAGATAGCACCATTTTTTTTGGTAAAACTGTTTTGAATAGTTTTGGCACTACTGCTATCACCCAAAAAGATATATAATAGATAATTATCTCCACCTCTTTGAACTAGTTTCAGCAACTCTTCTAACTCTTTTTTGGGTACCTTTTTATCTGTTTTTATTACAAGCAGATTACTGCCACCAAAGAGTGAGCCTTGAGAGAGATACGCTTTTGCTTTATCAAAACTGTACTCATCATGATACATTGTAAGCATAGAGTCTTGGGCATTTAATTTTGTTTTGTAGTATTTGGTATAGTAGTCTAAAAAGTAGCCGTCCCCTCCATACATCAGTATAGATCTTGGTAACTCACTCTCTAACAGTTTTTCAAACTCTTTTTTATACATCTATAGTAGTATCTCCCTGTTACCTTTGTGGTTTGGAGGGCTGAGTACTCCCATCTTTTCTAGTTGATCTACAATATTTGCAGATCTGTTATATCCTATTTGTAATTTTCTTTGCAGATATGAAATTGATGTCTTTTTATCTGTGAGTACAACCTCTTTTGCTTTTTCATATAGTGGATCCAACTCTATACCATTGATTGAGTTTGGAGTTGAGCTATCTTTTTGGTTATCCTCTTCGGTAAAGAAATTTTCATCATATTCAGGTTCTCTTTGTGCTTTTAGAAATTCAACTACCCTCTCTATCTCCTCTTCACTGTTCCAGGGAGCATGTATTCTTACTACTCCTATTGCATTTGGAGGAGTAAAGAGTGCATCTCCTCTGCCAAGCAGACTCTCTGCACCCATTTGATCCAAAATTACTTTGGAGTCTATTTTTTGTCCTACTCTATAACTGAGTCTTGATGGTAGGTTTGCCTTGATAAGTCCTGTTACTACATCTACACTTGGTCTTTGTGTAGCAACTATCAGGTGTATTCCAGCAGCTCTTGCCATTTGGGCAAGTCTTGCTATGGAGTACTCTACCTCTTTGCCTCCATTCATCATTAAATCTGCCAACTCATCAATAACTACTACAATATATGGTAACTTATTGCCACCTTCTCTTTGCATCTTTGCATTATAGTTATCTATATTTTTAACTTTTGCTTCAGATAGCATTCTATATCTTCTCTCCATCTCAGATACCATATTTGCAAGTGCTGCAATTGCTTTTTTTGGTTCTACTATAACAGGGGTCAAGAGGTGTGGAATATCATTATATGTAGAAAACTCCAACATTTTTGGATCAATAAGTACTAGTTTTAGACTGTCTGGATCATTTCTATAAAGCAAAGACAATAGCATTGCATTAATCCCTACTGATTTACCACTACCTGTAGTTCCTGCAATCAGTAGGTGTGGCAATTTTTTGAGATCTGTTATAAATGGTTTGCCGACTATATCTTTACCCAAAGCTACAGTAAGTGGTGATTTGGAATTTTGAAAAGTTTCACTTTGGAGTATATCTCTTAGGTATATTGTATCAAATTCATCATTTGGTATCTCAATTCCAACTACATCTCTACCTGGAATTGGAGCTTGTATTCTAATGGTTTCAGCCTTTAGTGCCATCGCCAAATCATCTTGTAGATTTATTATCTTGGATACTTTTATATTGGGAGCTGGTTTAAACTCAAATGTAGTAACAAGAGGTCCACTATATGTACGAACCACATCACCTTCTATTTTAAATCGTGCAAGTTTATCTAACAACTCTCCTATTTTTCTATCTATTTCAAACTCATTAACTCTTCTTTTGCCCTTTGGAGGTTTTTGCAAAAAATCAAGAGCGGGTAGTTTGAAGTTTGTTGGTTTTTGAATTTTGCCCTTTTCTAACCCCTCCATCAGTTTTTTATTCTCTTCAAGCTCTTCTACAAGTGCTACTTTATGAATCTCTTTTTTTATACTTTTTGTCTTTGGTTCCTCTTTTGATAAAACTTCTACTATACTGTTTGTATTATCTTTTAGTGTTTCTGTTTTGCTTTTTGGTTGTTTGGGAATAAAATCATCTTCAATTTCAATCTCAAATTGATCTGTATAATTATTTTTATCAAAGTTTTCTGTTTCTATTTTGGTACTGTTTTGAGCTTTTGTAATATCTTTTGGTGTGGGTATATCAAAAAAGTCATCATACTCCTCCTGCTTTTTTTGTAGAGTTTTTGTTCTATTGATACTGTTTATCATCTCCTCTTCATAAGATATTGAATTAGATAGTGACTGTTCATATTTTTTTAGTTCAAACTCTTTTATGTAATTTTTGTCTCTTTTTTGTGCTATATCTATTGGATCTAGTTCCATATCGAGTATCTCTTGCATCTCTTTTTTATATCTTGGATTGATTATATATAATATTTTCCCCCGCCAGCCAGTAGGCAAGAGTCTCTCCTCTTGTAAATCCAATCCTGTTCTATCTGGCTTGTTAGTTTCTCTTTTTTTGAATTTTGATAAAATATTTGCTATATGCACTTCAATCTCTTCTATTGTTGGAATTTCATCCAAAATCAAAACAGTAGCAAGTATTATAGTAGCTAACCAAAATAGCCATAATCCTGCTTTTCCAATGAGTGGAAACAAGGCAGTATAAAACTCTCTACCCAATATACCGCTCTTTTCACCGCTAAGTACCAATCCTTGTAGAATAATGAGTGATAGAGCCAACATTATCCAACCCATATATAGCTCTGGTTGAAGTATTAGCTTGGGATTTTTATATAGTTTGTATATTGGATAAAACAGAGCAGGGGGTATGATATATGCTAGGTATCCAAACATATCTATATTGATTTCGCCCAATCTCTTGCCGTAATCACCTACTAGTGTGGTATCGTGAAAAATGGTAGAGAATGTACCATATATTAGTACAATAGTGACGATAATCAGACTTATTCTCACAAAAACTCCTTATATATTCTATTCAATTATATACTAAAAGCATATTTTCAAATGCAAACTATGTCAAATTGTTACTATTTTATTTGGATTATTTGAAGAAACTATACTATTTTAGTATTGCTTACAAAATAAGAGTATATTATAACAGATATTGATTACAATTCTATACTATAAAAGCAAGTTAGCTTGATATTTTCTACTATAAATAACTTTGATATAGAGTAATTTTGGCTATAATTGCACATAAAATTTACTCCAAAAACAATAAAAGGTAAACAATAATGAGTCACTATATGCTCTTTTCTGGTACAGCCAATCCAAAACTTGCACAGGGGATAGCAAACTATCTTGATATGCCACTAACTGGTGCTACTATAAATAGATTCAGTGATGGTGAGATAAATGTACAAATCTCTGAGAGCGTTAGAGGAAAAGATGTTTTTATAATTCAACCAACTTGTGCTCCTGCTAATGCCAACTTGATGGAGCTTTTGATTATGACAGATGCACTCAAACGCTCCTCTGCCAAATCAATTACAGCTGTTGTTCCATACTATGGGTATGCCAGACAAGATAGAAAAGCAGCTCCAAGAGTTCCTATATCAGCCAAGCTTGTTGCAGATATGATGGAGACAGCTGGAATTACTAGGGTAGTTACAGTAGATTTACACGCTTCTCAAATTCAAGGCTTTTTCAATATACCAGTAGATAATTTATATGGTGCAATTTTATTTATTGACTATATCAAATCCAAAAACTTCAAAAATCCTGTAATTGCTTCTCCTGATATTGGAGGAGTTGCAAGAGCTAGATATTTTGCCAGCAGATTGGGGCTTGATATGGTTATAGTAGATAAAAGGAGAGAAAAAGCCAATGTAGCTGAAGTTATGAATATAATAGGTGATGTAAAAGGCAAAGATGTAATACTCATTGATGATATGATTGATACAGCCGGTACTATGGTAAAAGGAGCACAGGCACTAAAAGAAAAAGGTGCAAATAGTGTAATGGCTTGTTGTACTCACCCTGTACTATCTGGTCCTGCTATTGATAGGATAAAGAATGGTGCATTGGATGAATTGATTGTATCAGATACAATACCTGTTTGTCATGATTGTAACAAAATCAAAGTACTCTCAACAGCAAATATGCTTGGTGAAGTTATTAGAAGAGTTATAAATAATGAGAGTGTAAATACTCTGTTTGAACTATCATAAAAAGGATACCTAGTGGCTAAAAAAGTACCTCAGTCTCATATAAGAAACTTCTCTATTATTGCACATATAGATCACGGTAAATCTACACTTGCAGATAGAATCATACAAGAGTGTGGAGCTGTTAGTGAACGCAAGATGAGCTCACAAGTGATGGATACTATGGATATAGAGAGAGAAAGGGGTATTACTATTAAAGCCCAAAGTGTAAGGCTTGATTATAAAAAAGATGGAGAACACTATATACTAAATCTCATAGATACTCCAGGTCATGTTGATTTCTCATATGAAGTGAGCAGATCATTAGCCTCCAGTGAGGGGGCTTTGTTGATTGTTGATGCCTCTCAGGGTGTTGAAGCCCAAACAATAGCCAATGTATATATAGCACTGGAGAATGATTTGGAGTTATTGCCAGTAGTCAATAAGATAGATCTACCAAGTGCAGATCCAGACAGGGTATTGGCTGAAGTAGAAGAGGCAATTGGACTTGACTGTACAGAACACAATCTAATCTCTGCCAAAACTGGTCAAGGAGTTCCCAAGCTTATAGATACAATAGTAGAGAAGATCCCAGCTCCAAATGGTGATGAGAATGCTCCAACAAAAGCTTTGATATATGATAGTTGGTTTGATAACTATTTGGGAGCTTTGGCACTAGTTAGAGTATTTGATGGATCTGTTAAAAAAGGACAGATGGTCAAGATAATGGGTACAAATGAAGAGCATCAAGTACTTGATTTGATGTATCCAAACCCTATTGCACCAATTAAGACTACCGAAATAGCAACAGGTGAGATTGGGATAGTTGTAATGGGGCTTAAGAGTGTTGAGGGATTAAAAGTAGGAGATACTCTAACAGATGCCAAAAATCCTACAAAAGAGCCAATTCCTGGATTTGAACCGGCAAAGCCTTTTGTATTTGCAGGAATATACCCAATAGAGACAGATAAATTTGAAGATTTAAGAGATGCATTGAATAAACTAAGGTTAAATGATGCCGCACTTACATTTGAACCAGAGAGTTCTTTGGCTCTTGGAAGTGGATTTAGGGTAGGATTTTTGGGTATGTTGCATATGGAGGTAGTCAAAGAGAGGTTAGAAAGAGAGTTTGATTTAGATCTTATTGCTACTGCTCCAACTGTTGTGTATAGAGTGAAAAAAACAGATGGTGAAGAGATAGAGATACAAAATCCAAGTGAACTTCCTGATCCTTCAAAAATAGATACAATATTTGAACCATATGTAAAGGCTACAATCTTGACACCAAAAGAGTTTGTTGGCAACTTGATAAAGCTTTTGAATGATAGGCGTGGTATTCAGATAAAGATGGATTATCTGAATGAAAATAGAGTTTTACTTGAGTATGATATACCTATGAATGAGATTGTAATGGATTTTTATGACAAGCTAAAAAGTACTACAAAAGGTTATGCGAGTTTTGATTATGAACCAATAGGATTTAGAGCAGGAGATCTGGTAAAACTTGATATTAGAGTAGCAGGTGAAGTTGTAGATGCTCTTAGTATTATTGTACCAAGAGATAAAGCAAGAACTAGAGGTTTGGCATTTGTAAATCAATTAAAAGAGTTGATTCCAAGACAATTATTTGAAGTAGCAATTCAAGCAAGTATAGGCAATCAGATAATAGCCAGAACCAATGTAAAATCAGTCGGCAAAAATGTAACAGCCAAATGTTATGGCGGTGATATTACCAGAAAAAGAAAACTGCTTGAGAAGCAAAAAGCTGGTAAAAAGAGAATGAAAGCTATTGGCAAAGTTCAAGTGCCACAAGAGGCATTTATGGCAGTACTAAAGATAGATAACTAAAGGATAAAAGAATGTGGCAATGGATTACGCAGTGGGCATTTCATATACATCTAATAATGGCAATCTCATGGATTGGAGGCTCTGTATTTATGTTTGTACTGGGTATTACACTGCGTGATAAAGATGCCCAACAGCAAGTATATCCACATGTAGGACCTATATTTGGCTGGTTTGAAGTGGTAGCTTTGATAGCACTATTGCTTACTGGTTATATAATGGGGATTAACTACAATCTCTTTAGTGTACTGTTTCAAGATGGCTCTACACTAATCTCTCATGCTCTTAGAATGAAAGTTATTTTAGTCTCTATATTGACAATAGCTACAGTAATTCACTTTGTAATAGCATACAAAACAAATGGAAAAGAGAGAACAAAAGTAGAACAGATTCTATCAAGAGGCTCTTCTATGCTCATATTTTTCCTAAATCTTTTTATAATGCACTATGCAATAGTACTAAGAGATATATTGTAAATTGATTAAAGATACTATACTATGATTAGTATCAAAAGAGTAAATGGAGGCACTTGTGCAAATAATACATAAAATTGTAGCAGTATTTATATTGCTAATTTCAGGAGTATTAATGGCAAACTCACTACCTAAATATTTTCATCAAAAGTTGAAAAACGGATTAGAGGTTTATGCAATACCTATGCATAATGATACTGGAGTAATTACCACTGATATATTTTACAAAGTTGGTAGCCGAAATGAGATACTTGGCAAAAGTGGTATTGCTCATATGCTTGAACATATGAACTTCAAATCTACCAAAAATCTAAAAGAGGGTGAATTTGACAAAATAGTCAAAAGTCATGGAGGAGTAAATAATGCCTCTACAGGATTTGATTATACTCACTACTTTATAAAAACAACTTCAGACAATATTGATATGTCAATGAAACTCTAT
>JAMOSA010000141.1 GCA_027063325.1 Campylobacteraceae bacterium | reverse complement strand
ATTATTAAGTCCACTAAATATAGACTCTCTACTTACTCTTAAAATCCCTGTAATTACACCTTTAAATAGATAAGAGTTATCTTTAAAAGCAGCACTTAGTAGATTTCTTATAAAATCTATCATCTCATCATAATATCCATTTAGATATGATGCATGGATTGGGGTATCATACTCATCTATTAAGATTACTACCTCTTGATTATATTTTTGGTAGAGGAGTTTGGAGAGAAGTTTTAGACTATTTTCAATGCTACTTTTAGAAGCTCTATTTTCTAAAATATTAATATAGCTCAATCTATCCAAATAATCCAAACTATCAATATCTAAGCTTTTATAGTGTCTCATATACTCTTCTTGAATAAGACCATAAAGCTTTTCATAGGTATTTTGAAAATCCCTATTTTTAATATCCTTAAAACTCAAAAATATAACAGGGTATCTATTGATATGCTTTTTAAATTCATCTGTTTGATATATTTTCAAATCTCTAAATAGCTCACTTGTATCTTGATTATTTTCAAAAAAGTATTGAAGCATACTTAGATTTAGTGTTTTTCCAAATCTACGAGGTCTAGGCATTAGGCTAACTTGGGCATTTGAGTTTATTAACTCATAGATAAACATTGATTTATCTACAAAATAGTTATTGTCTCTAATTACTTTTCTAAAATCACTTATTCCTATGGGTAGTCTTTTCATTTTGTAGCTCATTTTTGGGTTATTATAGCATAGAAAATATACTTATGGAGTAATGGCTTAATGTCGCTACCAACATCAAGCCATAAAGTTTTTGGGTTAAATCTATTTAGTAGTATATCACTCATCTTTTGGTGAGTTATCCTCTTTTGAATCTCTTGCTTGGGCTCTGGTGACTTTGTCACTCTTTTCTTTGGCTATTTTATCCTTGTGAGCCAATCTGCTTGGAAGATTATGTTTGGTTTCAAACTCTTCTATAATCTCTCTTACTCTATCACCCTCTATAACCTCTACATCCAATAATACTGCAGCCATATTCTCTATAGCTTCTGAATAATCTCCAAGAGTCTGTTTTACATATTTGTATCTCTCATCTAGTAGTGTTCTAACAAACTCATCTATAGCTTCAGCCATCTTCTCACTATAATCTTTGATAACTTGTCCACCACCCAAAAATGCTCCACCAGCATGAGTCTCAAGTACCATAAGTCCGGCTACATCACTCATACCATATTTGGTAATCATATCTCTGATAATATCAGTAGCTCTTTGCAAATCATTACCAGCTCCAGTGGATATATCACCTATAAATATCTCTTCAGCTGCTCTTCCTCCAAGCAGTACATCAATCTCTGCCATCAATTCATGCTTTTGTTTTAGGAATCTATTCTCTTCATCTGGCAAGTGTAGCGTATAACCCAATGCTCCCAAACCTCTTGGTATAATAGATACCTTTGTAACTCTTGTAGCACCCTCTGTAAGCTCTGCCATTAGAGCATGACCACTCTCATGATAACTTACAATTTTTTTCTCAAGCTCATTTATTTTACGGTTTTTCTTCTCAAGTCCTACAAATGCCCTTTCTATGGCTTCCATCAAATCACTCTGTTCTATTTGGGTTTTGTTTTGGCGACCAGCAAGAAGGGCAGCTTCATTGATAATATTTGCCAAATCTGCTCCAGCAAGTCCTGCTGTTGCTTTTGCTATCTCTTCTAAGTCCACTTCAGGAGAGAGTTTTACATCTTTGCTGTGAATTTTGAGTATTGCCAGTCTGCCCTCAAAGTCTGGTTTATCTACCAGTACCTGTCTATCAAAACGACCAGCTCTAAGCAAAGCTGGATCAAGTACTTCTGGACGGTTTGTAGCAGCTAGTACAATAACAGGTGTATCTGTACCAAATCCATCCATCTCAGCCAACAATTGATTTAGAGTCTGTTCTCTTTCATCATTGCCACCCATAGGACCACCAGCTGTTCTACTTTTGCCTATGGCATCAATCTCATCTATAAATATGATAGATGGAGACTCTTTTTTGGCTTGTTCAAATAGATCTCTTACACGACTTGCTCCAACACCTACAAACATCTCAATAAAACTACTTCCACTAACTGAAAAAAATGGTACACTAGCTTCTCCAGCTACTGCTTTTGCAAGTAGTGTTTTACCAGTACCTGGAGGTCCAACCAGTAGTACCCCTTTTGGTATCTTTGCACCAAGAGCTATATATCTCTCTGGATATTTGAGGAAATCAACTATCTCTTTGACCTCCTCTTTGGCTTCATCAACTCCGGCTACATCATCAAACTTTGTATCTGGTTTCTCTGAATTTATAAGCTTACCGGCTTTGCCAACTCCAAGTATGCCACCACCCATACCTTTTGACATCTTTTTTGCCAAAAATATCCAAATAGCAAAAAATATAAATATAGGCAAAAGCATACTAATCATTTCACTTACAAAGCCATTGCCCATAACTCCACTATAATCTATACCCTTTTCATCAAGCAGTTTTACAAATGTAGGATCTGAAGCTGGAATCTTTTCGGCTATATATCTAATGGTTCTTCCGCCATCACTACCTACAGCCTCTATCATAGTAGGAGTAATTTTAACCTTTTGAATTTTACCCTCTTTGACAAGTTTTTTTACCTCTGAATAGGTAGCCTTTTTGGTAACAGCAATACCTTGTGGAGTCATCATCTGATTTAATCCACCCTGTTCACCTATCAAAACCTTGAAAATCAAAATAACAACTATTGAGAATATGGCAAATGCCAATAGTGGGTTGTCATTGAAAAAATTTTTATTATCGTTATTATCCGGTTGTTGTGCCATTGCTATCCTTTTTATATACCAGTGTTATCCACTCATCTTTTGAAATTCTATCTACTAGTTTTAAATCTCTAAATGAATCTGTAACTATAGACTCTTTTTTATCCAAAATTCCTGAAAGAATCAATACCCCATCATCTTTTAATCTATCTTTGAGAGATTTTGATATAGCTTTTAGAACATCAGCTATTATATTTGCTACTACTATATCATACTCTTTATCTGTACTATTTACTGATCCTATCCATGCTTGGTTATACTTTTGGTTGTTTAATTCAAAATTCTCTTTTGCACTATCTATAGCAAGTGGATCTGTATCACACATATCAACCTCAGCACCCTTTTTTGCACCAGCCAAAGCCAATATTCCACTGCCACAACCAACATCTAACATACTTATACCATCTTTTACATATCTACTTACTGCACCAAGGCAACTGTATGTTGTAGCATGGTGACCAGATCCAAAAGCTAATGCCGGATTTATTACAATATTGATTTTGCCATCTTTTGGGGGATACCATTGTGGATGTATATAAAACTCTCCTGCATCTATAGGATTGATTGACTCTTTGTATTTGGCTATCCAATCTTGATTCTCTTTTTGCTCCTCTACAAACTCTATTGGGATACTCGAATCTACTATAGACTCTATAGCCTCTTTTATATTTTGGGTATCATTTTCTGTACGGATAATAATACTATCTTGTGTATATTCAATAGCTTCATCTGTAATAGATACTACAAAATCACCAAGCAGTTCTACAAACTGTGGTTTGGTTTTTATGGTCAATTGGGTATAGTAACTACTCATTAATTTACCCTTTTGCTATGCTAAAAGCCTCTTTAAGGTCCAATTTGCCCTCATAGAATGCTTTTCCTACAATAGTACCATAAACTCCAGCCTCTTTTAGAGCTTTTATATCCTCTATATCTCTCAATCCTCCACTTGCAATTGTTGGTAATCCACTGGCATTTGCAATATCTTTTGTAAACTCTATATTTACACCACTAAGTGTTCCATCTCTGCTTACATCAGTACAGATAATTGCTTCAACTCCAGCTTCTGCAAAATTTTTGGCCAATTGTGTAGCTTCTATTTCACTCACTTTTGCCCAACCATCAACAGCAACTTTGCCATCAATAGCATCAATTCCTACTACAATTGGATACTTTGATGCCATCTCCATTACAAAATCGGGATCTTTTAGTGCAATTGAACCTAAAATAAGTCTATCAACTCCCAAATCAAGATACATTTTGATTGTATCTTCATCTCTGACTCCTCCACCAAGCTCTATTTTTAGATCACAATTTTGACGAATCTTTTTTATCTGCTCAAGATTTCTAGGTTCTCCTGCAAATGCTCCGTTTAAGTCCACCAGATGAAGCCAACTGCTACCTGCTTCTTCAAAATGTTTTGCTATAAACCAAGGTTCTACTGAATAAACTTTTGCTGTACTCATTACACCCTTGTTTAATCTCACTGCTGTACCATCTTTTAAATCTATTGCCGGAAGCAAAATCATATTTTATCCTTTTATATTATATTAAACCTCTAATTTGGTATGTAATATCACCTGCACCAAAAGCTACTATTAGACCACTGCTATATTCAGCTACTGTATGATTATCTTTGAGTACCTTTACAACTCCATCTTGGTTTGTAACACTATCTGCCATAATCAATTTGTATCTGCTAAATGCTGCTTTTAAATCTATAGGTATCTCTATCTCACCAGCTGACCATATAGGCAAGATTATAAGCTCATCAATACCCTCAAAACACTCTACAAAACCTTGTAGATTATCAAGTGTTCTTGTATATTTGTGAGGTTGCCATATTATAGTAAGCTTTTTGTAACCTTTTATATCTTTGAATCTTTTTAATGCCTCTATAG
Organism: Campylobacteraceae bacterium; assembly: GCA_027063325.1. Taxonomy (GTDB): domain Bacteria; phylum Campylobacterota; class Campylobacteria; order Campylobacterales; family Sulfurovaceae; genus Nitratifractor. Next base: position 8,247 of record JAMOSA010000141.1, on the reverse strand, counting down.
TAGCTTTTATCTCTGTTGGGTGGTGTCCATAATCATCAATAACTGTATGATTTTGGTTACTTTGGATTATATCAAATCTCTTTTTGATACCTTTGTAACTAGATAGATTATTTCTAATACTCTCTATATCTTCACCAAGCTCTAAAGCTCCAAGTATTGCCAAAGATGCATCTACTGCTATATGCTCTCCAAATCCATACACTTCAAATACCCCATAATCCTTGAGTCTAAACTCTGTATATGGTTTATCATCTTTGATAATAAATTTTATATCTTTTATATCTTTTGAGGGATACAGCCATACTGCATCTATATCCAATGAAGATAGAAATTCATCTTCACCATTTAAGACTCTAACTTTAGCAAGTGAGATAAATTTATAATATGCATTATAAAATCTATTCTCATCATACTCATAATACTCCATATGCTCTGGCTCTACATTGGTAACTATTGCCATATATGGGTTTGCATTCAAAAAACTCTCATCACTCTCATCTGCTTCAAATACCACTTTATTGTTACTGTAATCTCTTACATTTGAACCAAACTCTTTGCTAATAGCTCCAATTAGGGCATTTGTATTGGGTAGTATAGATGCTAGTATTGCAGAAGTGGTACTCTTGCCATGTGCTCCAGCTACAGCATAAACCTCTTTGTTTTTTAGGATAAATTTGAGTGCCTCTTTGCGACTATATAACTCAATGCCCAACTCTTTGGCTCTTTTATACTCTATATTTGTAGGTCTAATAGCAGCTGAGTATATTACTCTATCTGCCCCCTCAACTGCATCCTGGTGGTGAGGAATTGTAATTTTGATATTATAATTCATTGCCAACTCATCGGTAATTTCACTCTGACGCATATCACTACCTGAAATTTTATGTCCATCTCTTGCTAAAAATTTTGCAAGAGCTGATAATCCGATACCTCCTATACCGATGAAGTGAATATTCATACCCCTACTCTCCACTGCTTTTAGACTCCTGTAGTGCTTTTAGCATCTCTTTACCCTCAGCTACCTGCTTTGCATACATCTGCAAAAGTATATCAGTAGGTTGTACAAAACCTGTAATAAAAAATGCTGTAGCATCATTGGGATCAATCTGTTTGACATCTGCAATATTATCTATAAAACTCTCAAAAGAGTGTCCGGCCATAACTGAAGCTGCATGTATCATCATGGCATCTTTCAATTCAGGCTCTTCTATGAGATGATAGAGTACCAAAAATATCTCTTTGGCACCCTTTTGGTCATCTTCACTGTATCTTTGGATACCATGCTCATATATAGCTCTAGCTGTTGCCCAATCTTCTGGTTTTGACATATCAAAACTCTCTCCACTGCTAAGTAATTCTGCCAATTTGTCAAAAGCACTATTTACAATAAATGTAAAAATATCATTGATTCTATCTTCACCAGCTTCTGTTACAAGCAAAGCATCCAAGAGTTGATAACCCTTTGCTATTGAGTTTAACTCTCTCATCTCTTTCTCAAGCAGTTTCAGGTTCTCTTGAAACTGGGGATCTTTTTTGAGTGCTTCAATATCCAAGTCAAACTCACTCTCTTTTAAATCCAAATTTTTTATACTCATCAAATCTCCTTTAAATAGTCATCTTTTAATGCCTTTGGCTACTCTTGTAAGTCCCTCTTGCATCTTTTTGCCTTCATAAACAAGAGCAACTCTTACAAATCCTCTGCCGATACCATCTCTACCCAAAAATGAACCAGGCAGTACTTTGGTATTATACTTTTTGTATAAATGTTTTGTAAACTCAAGTTCATCACCAACCTCTAACCATATATAAAATGTTGCTTCTGGTTTATCTATACCCAAAATCTCTCTTGCTAAATCAAAATTGGCTCTATATTTGGCTCTAAAACTCTCTACATGTTTGTTATCACCCCAAGCAACTGAAGCTGCTTTTTGTAGTGGCAAGGGTGAAGCACACCCTACATAAGTCCTATACTTCATATACTCTTTTAGTATATCTTTATCTCCTGCTATATATCCACTCCTAAGACCAGGTGCACTTGATCGTTTTGAGGCTGAATTTATTACCAGTATATTTTTATACTCACTGTTTCCTACCTCTTTGGCAGCTTGTAGCAGTGATGGAGTTGGTCTATCTATATACAAATCTATATAACACTCATCATTTAAGAGTACAAAATCAAGCTCATAAGCCAGTTTTGCCCACTCTTTGAGTTCTTCTAAGCTCAAGGTTGAAGCTGTAGGATTGTTTGGAAAATTTAATATTACCAAATCACACTGCTTTAGTTTATCTCTATCTATAACCGGTTTAAAGCTGTTTTTGGCTTCTAAATTTATATATACAACCTTTGCACCACTAGCAATTGCAGCACCTTCATATATCTGATAAAATGGATTTGTAAATGCCATAACAGGCTCTTTTTTATCAGAGAGCAAAAATTGTGGAAAGTTAAAAAGCAACTCTCTTGTACCAAATGTAGGAAGCAACTCTTGTGGCAATAACTCTATACCAAATCTTTGTCTATTGTACTCTATCATTGCACTCTTTAGATACTCTTCACCTGCACTCTTTGGGTATTTGTTCAATAAACTGGCACTCTGTTTCAATTCATCAAGTATAAACTTAGGTGTATCAAACTGAGGTTCACCAATAGTTAGTGATATTGACTCATAATCCCTTGAAGGTTCAATACCATCTAAGAGTCTGTTTAGTTTCTCAAACGGGTACTCTTGAAATTTCATCTATATCCTTTTATCTATTTCTTACAAGCCACTCTATAATTTTATTTTGTAGTGAACTCCCCATCCATCTCCTTGGACCATTATACAAAATAGTTACAGAGTAGAGCTTACCACTGCGACCCTTTACATATCCAGATATGTTTTTGGCATTATTTAGTGTACCTGTCTTCATCCATGCTCTGCCTTTGGCAACAGAGTGTCTAAATCTTTTTCTAATGGTTCCATCTTTTCCTGCAATTGCTAAAGTATTCATCCATCTGTGACCAAACTTTTTGTAAGCATCTTGAAGCAACCTTGTAAGAGCTTCTGCATTTGTTCTTGCATTTCTTGAGAGTCCACAACCATTATCAAGAATAGTCTCAGAGCCTATAATGCCTCTTTTGCCCAAAATTTTGCGTACTGCCATTCTACTCTTTTTCAGAGTTGCTGGAGCTCCATATATCTTGGTACCAACAAGCAAAAATATATGTCTAGCATACAAATTGTTACTCTTTTTGTTTGTTTTGGCAACTATATCTATAAGTGGTCTTGAGTAGTGTGTCATTAATGCCCTGGCATATGGTGGCTTTCTATGAAGCTTTAGTGTACCCTCTACAGTTATTCCATATCTCTTCATCTGCGATATTAAGGCATAGTAGAAGTTGTAATATGCTCTGTTTAATACTTTTCTAATCTGTCTTGGAGAGCATCTGTTTGAGATGGTTCCAACCAAAGTTACTGTTGGTATATCATTTTGAGATACTATTCTAACTCCTGGCCAACTATATTTGCCAACACACCTTTTGTTTGTAACTCTTAGATGATTTACCACTTTGTAATCTGGTGCCGGTATCGATTTATATACTTTTACCCTGTTACCCTTTGGCTCAACTACAATTTTGCACAAGTGATCATTAAACATCAAAGCATCAGGCATTGCATTATATTCACTGTATCTGTTGCTGTCAAAACCTGATACTATCTTATTACCAATAGCAAAAAATGAGCGATCTATTACTATATTGCCCTCTATTTTTCTTATGCCGAGTCTTCTCATCTTGGATACAATTTTTGGTATATCTCTACTGCTTAGAGTAGGATCTCCATAAGATCTGACTATCAAATCACCAGATATTACACCTCTTTTTAGAGTACCAGTATAATAGAATCTTGTAGGCCATTTAAAGTTTGATCCTAATGTAAGCAATGCACTGTAAGTTGTCATCAGTTTAATTACAGAAGCTGGAGTTCTTCTTTGCTTTGAACGATATGAAGCTATCTCACGACCACTCTTTGTCTCTACTATCTTGATACTTACATTCTCTCTTCGTATCTTCATTTTGCTCATCATCTTATCTATTTGAGAGGGTAGATAGGCTGAGAGCGTCTGTAGCCATATGGCAGACACAATGGTAATGAGTAAAAATCGCATCTTTTCTCCTGAGTGTTACTATACAACTAAAAAGCTATATACACAATACCATAAAAAAGATATAAATATTGATACTCTGTAAATAGCTTCAAATGGTGGCAAAGCACCTGTAGAGAGTCTCTACAAAGTACCCTGCTCATACATAGCTCTTAGCTTCTCTTTCTCTTTTTCTCTTTTGAGTTTTTCAGCCTCTTTTGCTCTATATCCCCTTACATCAAATCCAAGCCACATAAGAATTGGTGATGCGATAAAGATAGATGAGTATGTACCAACTACAATACCAACCAGTAGTGTGAAGCTAAAGCTGTTTATTATCTCTCCACCAAATATATAAAGAGTCAAAACAACAAAAAATGTAGTAAGAGATGTCAGCACAGTCCTAGATAGAGTTCTGGTTACCGATTCATCTATAATCTCACCCAGATTTACAGATTTGTGAGTCCTGATACCCTCCCTGATACGGTCAAATACAATAATGGTATCATTGAGCGAGTATCCAAGTATTGTCAATATAGCTGCCAGTGTATCGAGATTTACTTCTATTCCAAAGAGTACAATTGCACCCATTGCAATAGATACATCATGCACCAAAGCAGCAACTGAAGCCAGAGCAAATCTCCACTCAAACCTAACTGATACATATATCAAGATACCCAAAATTGCCAAGATAGTAGCCATTAAACCCTTCTCTTTGAGTTCTCCACCAATCTTTGGACCTACCATATCTACACGGCGTACTTCAAAGTTGCCTGTATTTTTGAGAAGTTGTCTCACTTCATCGCCTACATCATTACCTACCGAACTTGTACTACTTTTGGTTCGGATAACTATCTCTTGATTACTTCCAAAATATGTTACATTGGCACCCTTGAAGGCTTCATTTTTTGCCAAAGCCTCCCTAATTTGCTTTAGAGGGGCATCTTTGTCATATTTAATCTGTATCAAAGTACCACCGGCAAAATCGATACCGTAATTGAAACCTTTTGTAAAAATCAATCCCCACGAAAGGAGTACAAGCACCAAAGAGAGAATACCAAAATGGCGACTCTTTGCCATAAATTTGACAGGTTCAGTATATTTAAATAGTTCCATCTGCTCTCTCCTACGCTTTGATACCAAACCAGAAGTTCAGTCTCTCTTTTTTGATTTTTGGCAATAACATTTGATATATTCCATGAGTTCCTAAAATTGCTGTAAGCATCGAAGCCAAAATACCTATACTCATAGTAAGTGCAAAACCTTTAATTGGTCCTGTACCATATACATATAAAACTACAGCCGATATTAGTGTAGTAACATTAGCATCCCAAATAGCTGTAAAGGCATTTTTGTAACCCTCTTCTATAGCTTTGGATACAGAGGCTCCACTTCTGAGTAACTCTCTGATTCTTTCATTGATAATAACATTGGCATCAACTGCCATACCGACAGTAAGTACAATACCTGCCATACCCGGCAAGGTTAATGTAGCTCCAAAGAGTGACATAATAGCAAGAATCAAAAAGAGGTTTGCAATCAATGCAGTATCAGCAATCACCCCTGCCATTCCATAATAGATTATCATAAATATTACAACAAGTACAAAACCAAGTACAAGTGCAATAGTGCTTTGTTTGATACTATCAGCCCCCAAGCTTGGACCTACGCTTCTTTTCTCCATCACATAAACAGGAGCCAACAAAGCTCCAGAACGCAGGGCAATGGCTACATCATTTGCTTCATTTATAGTAAAGTTACCAGAGATTTGCCCTGAACCTCCGCCAATTCTTTCACGAATTACAGGAGCCGAATAGACTTTGTTATCCAGTACTATAGCCATTCTCTTGCCTACACTTTTGCCTGAGAAATCTCCAAATATTTTGGCACCCTCACCATTTAGCTTGAAATTAATTACAGGCTGATTGTTTCTGTCAAACCCTACTTTGGCATCTGTAAGCATAGAACCATCTAATATAGGAATCTGTTTTAGTAGATACTTTTGATTTGGATCTTTTACATCAGGGAGTATTACATCTCCATACTTCTTTGCCTCTTGTGGAGACATATTATATACCCTAGCAGCTCTATCCTCATCTACTGCCATCATCTGCAAATGTGCGGCTCTGGCTATTAATTCACGGATTCTTTGCTCATCTGCTGGAGTTTTAATACCCGGAACTTCTACCAAAATTTTATCAGTTCCCTGTTTTGCTACAGTAGGTTCTGCCAATCCGAATTGATCAAGACGGTTTCTAATAGTATCAACTGCTTGATCTATTGCCATAAGTTTGGTCTTTTGAATCTCTTTTGGAGTCAAAGATATACTAAACTCATCACCACTATTTAGTATAGTTACTCCCTCAATCTCTTTTTTGAGTAACTCTTGGGTCTTTTTCAAATCATCACTATCTAATATCTTAAATGTAATCTTATCACCCTGAATACTAAGATCATCATATACTATATCATTGTCATCTAGTATATATTTAATCGTTCCAGCTATTGATTTTATACGGGATTTGATAGCCTCTTGAGTTTTTACACCAAGAAGCATATGGAGACCACCTTGAAGATCAAGCCCTAATGTAATCTTTTTGCCACTCTCACTTTGGGTTAGAGATGGTATAGAAAATACCACTCCAAACAAAAAAGCAAAAGCAAAGATTACTACACGATAATTTAATCGCTGCATTCAGCGACCTTATGAAATTTTGCGTGCCACATATGGGCGTTCTATCTTGACAATTACATTGTCACTCAACTTTATTTTGATAAAATCCTCTTCTGGTTTAACTACTTCTGCTATTAAACCACCACTTGTTACAATTTTATCACCCTTTTGGAGTGAATCAAGCATTGCACGATGCTCTTTTTGCTGTTTTTGCTGTGGTCTTATAATCAAGAAGTAAAATATTGCTATTAGCAGTACTAATGGCAAAAATTGTCCTATCGTCTGTTGCATAAAGGTATCCTTTGTCAAGAAAAATTTTTAGATATTTTATCAGTAAGAGGTTAATAGAGGGCTTTATAGTAGCTCTGTGTGGCTCTGTGTGGCTCTATATGAGTAGTGTTTCTTGGTATTTTGAACCACTTTTTATATTGTGTGGTTTTATATCACTATGGATTCTTATTGGCTCCAAAGATAGTGCTGTATGGTTTTGGAGTGGTTTTTTTATAGCAATATTTTGGTTTTGGTGGATAGGTAAAAGCTTTGAGTATTATGGAATATCCCAGGCTATGCCTATAGCTATAGTTGGTATAGGTATTATATAGTGCAAAAGGTTTTAGATAGGTTTGATTTTAAATATATTAAATTTATTGAGTATATTCTAAAAGCACTCTATATATATCTAATTGCATATATCCACCCATTTGGATTTGATTGGTTTAAGCCTCAATTGATGTTTGTATATACACCACTAAATACAGATGATATAGGATTTATATCTATACTACTTGCTATTGTAATATTGCAATTGCCAAAACTCTACAAACTATTGGTTGTTATCCCTCTGCTTTATGCCTACCAACCACTTAAACCAGATATTTTATCACCAGATAGCTATAAAGATATATATATAGTATCAACCAATATACCACTTGAGCAAAAATGGAGTGGCAGATACAATATAGATTATATAAACTTTGCTCTAACAAAAACACAAAAGGCAATAGATGAAGGTAAAAAGCTTATTATATTTCCTGAATCATTTTTACCTATTTTTCTAAATAGAAATAAAGAAACTACAGCAAAATTTTTGAAGTTGTCAGATGATATAGCTATTGTAATTGGTGCTTTGTATGATGATAAAGGTATAAATAGAAACTCTGCATATCTTTTTAACAAAAGAGGCATAACAGTAGCCAACAAGGTGGTACTTGTACCATTTGGAGAGCAAAATCCATTGCCAAAATGGTTAGGAGAGATAGTAAATCAGATATTTTTTGATGGAGCAACTGATTATGAACCAGCAAAAAGAGTTACAGATTTTGTAATAGATAACAAACGATACAGAAGTGCAATATGTTATGAAGGAACCAGTCAAAAACTATATGAAGACAATCCAAAGTATATGATTGTAATCACAAACAACAGTTGGTTTACACCATCAATTGAAC
>JAMOSA010000140.1 GCA_027063325.1 Campylobacteraceae bacterium | reverse complement strand
CCACTTACTCATATACACGCTTTTACATACTCCAAAAGAGATGGTACTGCCTCTTCTACCCTAAAGCTTCCACAAGTTAGAGGAGATATAGCCAAAGCCAGACATAAAGAGTTGACAGCTATTATCAAGGAGAAAAATTATGAATTTAGAAAAAGGAAGAATAGGGGTTTGATTGTATTGGCAGAGAGTGGCAAAGATGGTATATATTATGGATATGATCAATACTACAATAGAGTAACAATACACAGTAGTGATATTGATTTGAAGAGTAACTGGTTGATGATAGATAATGTGGAGGTAGGATATGATGAAAATATCGCATATTTCAAACCGTAAAAATATATATATAATCAGCTCTTTAGTAATTGCACTTGTATTTATAATACTCTTTTTGTTATTTAGAGATAACTCTAGGGTTATCAGTTTGGAACAACTTAAAATTTTGGAGCAAAAGAGACTTATAGAGAAGATGGTAGTAGATGAACCATATTTGTATATACGCACCAAAAAAGGTAGCAGATATAAAATTGCTATCTCTGTAGTTCCATTACAAAAAGTAGCCAAAAGATACCCAATAGAGTATCATACAAAAAGTTTAGTAGGTTATATAGTAACATTTTTGCTTATTTTTGCTGTTTTGTTTTTGTTTTATATATTTACAATAAAAAATAGACAAAATATATCTACACAGGTTATAGAGAATCACAAAAAAGATGATGTTATAGATGAGGATATAAGAGCTACCAAAACAAATATAAAGTTTGCCAATATAGCAGGGTTGAAAGAGCCAAAAGCAGAGTTACAGGAGATAATAGATTTTTTGCACAATCCCAAAAAGTATATATCTGTTGGTGCATATCTGCCAAAGGGTGTACTTCTTGCTGGACCTCCTGGAGTTGGTAAAACACTACTTGCAAAAGCAGTAGCTGGAGAAGCTGGAGTTCCATTTTTTTATCAAAGTGGAGCAAGTTTTGCCGATATCTATGTAGGTATGGGAGCAAAGAGAGTTAGAAAACTTTTCCAACAAGCCAAAAAAGCAGCACCTTCTATTATCTTTATAGATGAGATTGATGCAGTTGGTAAGAGTAGGGGAGGTAATAGAAATGATGAAAGAGAAGCTACACTCAATCAGCTTCTTACAGAAATGGATGGATTTGAGAGTGATAGCGGAGTAGTAGTAATAGGAGCAACCAATCGTATAGAGATGCTTGATGATGCTTTGCTAAGATCTGGCAGGTTTGATAGGAGAGTACATATCTCTTTGCCAGATAGAAGTGATAGATTATCTATACTAGAACTATATATGAGAGATAAAAAGCATAATGTCAATTTAGATAAACTGGCAGGAGCTACTGTAGGATTTAGTTCAGCTTCACTGCAAACCCTTGTCAATGAAGCATCACTAAATATGCTAAGAGCAGGTAGAAAAGAGTTGTTTGATGAAGATTTTGAAGAGGTAATCGAGAAGGTATTGATAGGAAAACACCAAATAGTAACTCTAAGTGATGAAGAGAGAGAGATACAGGCTGTATATCAAGGTGGTAAAGTATTAGCAGCAACATGGTTTGATGTAGGGTATGAAAAGATTGGTCTTGTTACAACTTTACTCAAAGAGAGTGAGAGTGCAATTTTGACTCGCAATGATATACTAAATCGTATCAAATTCTATCTATCTGGAAGCAGTGCCACAAAGTTTGTATATAAAGATCACTTTAGTAATGCTTCAAGTGATTTGCAAAAAGCTACTGAATTAGCAAGAGATGCTGTATATAAGTACAAAATGGGAGCAGGAATTATACCAACAGAACAGGATGTAGAGGATATTTTGATAAAGGCAGAAGAGGAGTCTATTGATTTGATGCAAAAATTAAACAGTGCTAGAATTAAAATCACCCAATATCTATTAGTACATGAAAATATTTCCCAAGATGATGCCAGAGAGATACTTCGTGAGATATTTTAGTGGTTTTGGTTTTGCAAATGAACAAGAGTTGTTTGAGAGTTGGATAGAATCATATTCTGTGGCTGGATTTAGTTA